>JBGCFB010000350.1:0-3168 GCA_045106685.1 Bacteroidia bacterium
CCCAAAAAGCCAGTAGCTTGCGGCCAGAAGTCAGAAGCCAAAGAATTATGAATACCGTCATCGGTCTGGAAGTGCATGTGCAGTTGAATGCTGAACGCAAGGTTTTTGCGACGGAGGGATACCGTTTTGGAGCGGAGCCAAATAGCTGTGTGTCGGTGATCGGCATGGCGCATCCTGGAGCGCTGCCGAGCGTGAATCGCGTCTGCGTAGAAAAAGTGATTCGCTTGGGAATGGCGCTCAATTGCACCATCAATCCGATCAGTACATTTGCCCGCAAAAACTACTTCTATCCTGACCTTCCAAAAGGTTACCAGATGAGCCAGGATGAGCTACCAATTTGTATCAATGGATACCTCGATCTGGATATGCCTGACGGCAGTGTAAAACGCATCGGTATTACGCAGATTCACCTTGAAGAAGATGCCGGCAAATTGATCCACGATCAGGATCCGAACGGTACGCTTGTCGATCTGAATCGCGCAGGCGTCGGCCTTGCCGAGATCGTGACGGAGCCTGACTTTCGGAGTGCAGAAGAAGCGGCTACTTTTCTTGCTGAAATGCGCCGTCTTGTGCGCTTTCTGGATGCAGGTGACGGCGATATGGAGAAAGGCAACTTGCGCTGCGATGCCAATGTCTCTATTCGCGAAAGCGAAGACGCTCCCTTAGGTACCCGCGCCGAAATCAAGAACCTGAACTCGTTCAACTTCCTCGATAAGGCAATCCAATACGAGGTGCTGCGCCAGTCTGAGGTCCTCGCCAAAGGCGAAAAGGTCATTCAGGAAACTCGTACGTTCAGTCCGACTACTGGCCGCACCAGCAGCATGCGTAGCAAAGAAGACGCGCAGGATTATCGCTATTTTCCAGAGCCGGATTTGCCGCCGCTTCACCTCGATGAGTCTTTACTGAGAAGCATCCGTGAGGCAATGCCGGAGCTGCCCTGGCAGCGCAGAAAGCGCTACCATAGCTATGGCCTGCAACCTGCTGTTATTGCAAATTTGCTCGATCGTCTTGACTGGGCAGGCTATTTTGAAAGCCTTCTTCAAACAAATCTTAGCCCTAAAAAAGCCTCCAATTGGCTGACAGGACCGATCGCAGCATGGCTGAATCAGCAAGGCCTTGGAGCTGACGCTTTCCCCATCACTGCTTCCAAAATCGCAGAACTGGAAAGCCTCACTGAGCAAGGCAAAATCAACGCCCAAAGCGCCAAAGGGCCTCTTTTCGAAGCGTTGATTACAACTCCAGAGACTGAACTTACGGCCCTTGTGGACACATTAGGTCTCGGTCTTAGCCAGGATCAGGATGCGATTATAGCCGCAGTGGATGCCTTGGCAAGCAGTCATCCGAAAGAAGTGGAGCGCTTCCGCAATGGAGAGAAAAAGCTTCAGGGCTTCCTCGTCGGGCAGCTTATGCGCGCTTTGCGCGGCAAGGCCGATCCGAAGTTGTTGAATCAGTTGGTGCAGGAGCGCTTATCAAATTGATCATTTTTTCATTAGTCATTCTTTTCATAGTTGCTGGTGGCTGAGCGGAGCCGAAGCCACACCTGCAAGAAAATCTATAGATTTCCGGTTGAAAGGTCTTCGGCTCCGCTCAGACCACAAAATAATTTTTGTTGGAGGGCTTTTGTTTATATACTTAAAATTGGATTGACAGATCTAGTGCCTCATGATTAATCGCTTCACGAATTTCCGTCAAAGTTTGATCAACCAGCAACTTCCCGTTTAGGAAAACTGGCTTCATGGCGCCGCCTTCCTGCTCCCAGTTTACTTGCTCAATGAGCGCATAGCTTCCTGCTTTTTCCTCAAGACGCAATAAACCACGAGCGGACTTCTTCATACCGTCATCGGTGATGGGGTTTTTGAAGATTTCTCTGCCTTCGTCGTTGACTTCTCCATAGGTAGCTTTCATGGCAAAACCGAAGGTGTCGCGTGTATTAAACTGGTAGGTAAATGAACCGATTCCCAAAACGACATTGGTGGAAGCAAAGCCTTTTTGCTGAAGGCGAGCGCAGATATTTTCGGCGCGTTCCAGCGTAATGCTATCGCCATATATCGCGCCGATATGAGGGTCGAGTTCGCGATAACCTTTGCTGTTGATCGTTCCTCCGAAGGTATCCCAAAGCGCTTCTATCACGCCTTTACGTGCAGTAGGATTTGGGCTTTCAGGGTCGCCGCAAAGGATATTGGCGGGGTCGCCGCTATCGGGACGAATCACCAGTTTTCCATCGCGGTTTAGAATCTCTTCTTTTAGTTTTGGCAAATATTCATCCAACACTTTCCACAAATCCCAGGTATCAGAAACTACCGAAAGCACGCCGAAGGGATACACCTCTGTGAGCAAGCGCTGGAAGGTTTCAAATTCGCCTGAAAGCGTCCCCATCGACATAACAGAATGTTCCGTTGCTGCGACCGATCCACCGACCAACTCGAGGTCGCTATTGGCACCATAATACCGCTCCAAAAAGTCGACTGCCGGAATGGTATCGGTTCCTTTAAAGGAAAGTAAATGTCCTGCGGCGCTCATCATAGCTGCTTCCAATCCCGCCATACCACGCATGGAAAAATCATGCCCTTGCCAATCCACAAAATCCTCATTATCAGAGGTTTGCCTTGCGTAATGCGCCAGAATACTGCGGTAGCGCTTCGCCAAGGTTGCCGAGTTGCATGGCAACCAGACGACGGCTGAGATCAGCGTTTCGAGGTAGTTGGTAAGCCAATAAAACTGAGGCAAGGTGTTGTACATGACGAACATGGGAACGCGCAATGGAACGGCCCTTCCTTCTGGAATCGCTTTGATACAAATAGGCAAATATCCCAGGTCATGCAGCTCGGCAATATGCTGACTCCCGACCAGATTTTTTCCTAAAAAATTATTGACCCGACGTTCGTAGGCTGCCACTACTTCTTCTTTAGGTTTTTGGAAAAAGTCTCTTTCAAAATCTTCTAGTAAATACTTTTTGATAAAATATTGAAGACCGAATAAAACGACTTCTTCAATGCCTTCTTTTCGACTTTTGCGTGGCGTCCAGTTGGCGTAGACGAGGCTGGTGCCATCGGGATATTGGCGGCGATGGTCGAGTTTGTATCCGTCGGTATAGTGTAATGGATTCATGGTTTTGGGATTGTTGGGAAGCTAGGCCTTAAAAGGCCTAGCAATAATGAAGGGAATTAG
>JBGCFB010000351.1:0-7880 GCA_045106685.1 Bacteroidia bacterium
AGCACATTTGCATTGTTATGCTGACGCGTAAGCGCAGCAACTTCCGCATTCCATACAAGTGCAGCTCGTACCTCCGGATGCTTATTGGCAGCCATGCAAACTCCCTGGCCACTTCCACATACAAGTATTCCTTGCTCAGCAGCTCCACCTGCAACGGCTGTAGCTACCTTATGTGCAAAGTCAGGATAGTCTACTGAGTCTTCAGAATAGGTACCTTCATCCTGAAGCGCTATCCCTTTTTGTTCCAAATATTGCCTGATGACTTCTTTGAGTTCAAATCCGGCGTGGTCGGCTCCTATACTAAGCATATCTTATTTTTTTGTTGATAATGTTAAATGAGGGAATGATAGAATGAGAGAATAAACTCGTGTTCTTTTTGATAATGCCGAATGATGGAATGAGAGAATATTATTCTATCATTCACTCATACTATCATTCTTCATTATAAGCAGCCCTATGAGTCAGATGCTATCATTCGTCATTATAAGCAGCCCTTTGGGCTATTCTAACTCCTTTTCCCTTTTTCGATTAACAAAAGCAGAAATAGCAATACTGAATCGGTAGAGGATCGCGAGCGGTATAAAAATAAGCACCTGACTCAAAACGTCTGGTGGTGTGATCAATGCAGAAAGCAGCAGAAGTACCACAGTCGCGTGGCGCCAGTAACGCTTCATCGCATCTGGCGTTACGACGCCCATTTTAGACAGGATGTACACCAGAACAGGCATTTCAAATACCAGTCCACCCGCAATCACAATCTGGTTGATCATGGAGATAACCTTGTTGATACGCCACTGGTTTTCTACAGCCGCCGAAAGCTGAAAATCAGCAAGGAAGCTCACGCTAAATGGAACAATGATATAGTAGCCAAAGGCGATCCCTGCGAAAAAGAGCACGCTCAGAATAAAGACTGCTCCGCGAAAGCGGTTGCGTTCATGGTTATGTAAGCCTGGCTTGAGAAAGCGCCAAAACTCCCAAAGAATATACGGAAAGGCCACAATGAAGCCACCCATAAACGCCATCCCTAGCGCCAGCAGAAACTGATCATAAGGTCCGATGGCTTGAGTTGTGACATTTATTCCTCCAAAATCTTTGATCCCCATCTCGGCAAGCCATTGGTACAATGGAAAGTCACGGCCATAGGGAGCGAGGTAAATATTGTCAGTAACCCAATTTCTGTAGATAAAAATGACAATGGCGACAAGCAGAATAGCCACAAGGCTACGCACAAGATGCCAACGCAGCTCTTCCAAGTGATCCAGAAAACTCATTTCTTTAGGCGGCTCCGGATTCTCATCCGAGGCTGCCTTTTTAGCATCCTTGATCTGCTTAGCCATTTGGCTTTCGCGGTAACGGGCAAATTTTCCTACAATACTCACAAGCGCAAAACTACGGATTCATCAAAAACTTATTTTCAAAAACTTGAAGTCACTCTTGGAAGGGTTCCCCAAACCAATCAAAATCATCTCATTTTCGCTTACTGGCCCTGAATGTTTGGGGAGAAAAAGATAACCTGAGTCAAAATTGTCGGCTAATTCTTCTTGTGTGAGCTTGCCATCGCGTAAGGAAAAGCTTGCTGCAACTATTTTTCCAGGTGCTCCCATTTCTGACAAATACACCAAACGCAATTTCCCTTTAGCGATCATAGGCACATATGAGAGGAAGCGATCCGTACCACGGTCCCGCTGCTTTTTATCCATAAGGCTTTCCCACACGACATGACAGTTCAGCGGGTCAAAGCCGACCAGCCCTAGACGTCCGTGCTCGATAATATCACCTGAAACCGATATCTCTTCTGCCACCAAAATTACTCGGCGGCCTTTTTCTTTATCTACAATCAGGTTAAATCCTCCAAAGTGTGGCCCGATAATACCATACTGCTCATACCAGCCCGATGGCATGGTATCCTGCCAACTCGTATCACGCTCCAGCTTGCTATTGTTCAACACGCTGCGCTGCATAAAAAATCCTCCCCAGTGATGCTTGTCTCCTTCTGAACCATACTGAATGATGCCTTTGAGCGAAGGGCCACGGCTCCACACTCCTGCAACTACCGGCTCGCCACTTGGCAAAATCGCCAACCAGGCCGCGTTGCTATATGCGCTATCAATTTGAATTGTGTCAGTAGAAAAGGTCTTGCTTCGGCTGTTATATGCAACGAGCAGCGGCGGGTACAGGCTATCTTTTAGGCTGGTAGGCGTTTTTGTTTTTGTCAAAAGAAAAAACAGCCCACCATCATCGGCGACTGCCGTCTGGGCGATGCTGTACTTTTCCTGATGAGGCACTTCCAGACTCGCTTGCCAGAGGACGCGTCCATCGGCGTTCCAGGCACTGGCATAGTACTTATTGGTTTTGGTCGTGCGCCCTTCCCAGAGCATGCATTTTTTGTTTGGGGACAAAAGCGTTTGCTCGGTCAAATCCTTAGCAGGCTTTCCTTTATAGGTTGATATTGTAACAGGGTCACTGGCGTGGCCTTTTCCTTCCAAATCAAAGAAGCGGGCAACACTAACGATGCGTTTTTCCTTGGGAAGATATTGGCGACCGATGATTGCATATGAGCGCTCCAGGCGACGCATCTCACGCACTTCCATTCCCTCATGGCCCAGTTCTGTGGCGGCTCCTTGCCCTCTCAGGCTATAATCTTCGAGCCTGTGCACCTGAAGGTATATATTAGGTGCGTTGTGGCGATTGTCGGTAGGCCAATATTGGATCATAGCCATGGCCTCTTCAGGGCCTTCGACGACATCGGACGGATAGAGGCCGTTTTCGCGCACATCGTAGGTCTTGACCGGGATGGTACGCTCTTTGAGCGTAGTCTGCCCAAATGTGATTCCAAGCAGCATGCTCAGTAGCGTTCCGAGGAGTGAGATTTTTTTCAAAGAGAGACAAAATTGACGCATGAATGAAAAATAAATTTTATTGAGGTTGCAAGCTACACTAGCAAGGTCTAATTTGCAGACACCTCCTGTAACATTTAGTTTAAAACTATCTTTTATTATTAGTAGTTAGCTGATCCATGATAGCGTTCGATCTTATAACAGACAGTATTCCCCCGGTCAAATCAGCCGATACACTTCAGCACGCGCTGGACTGGATGGCAGAGTTTGGCACGACCCAACTTCCAGTAGTGGATGACGGGAAATTGATGGGAATTATCACAGAAGGAAACTTGTTGGATGCTGCACGCCCTGAAGCAAAACTCGCTGAAGTGCTCTATCCTGGATGGGAAAGCGCATGGGTTCGACAGGAAGCCCACTTGTACGATGTCCTCAAGGCCATGAACGAATACTCGCTCGAGGTATTGCCTGTAATGGACGCAGAAGATCACTATGCGGGATTGATTACTGCACGCTATTTGGTAAAACGCCTGGGCGACTTTTTCGCGGTACACGAGCCGGGAGGCATTCTGGTATTGGAGGTTCCGAAGCGTGACTATGTCCTCTCAGAGGTCGGCCGTATCGCCGAAGGCGAAGATGCCAAAGTCCTGGGTCTCAATCTCGCAACCAATCCAAGCACGCATGCACTTGAGCTCACGCTCAAACTCAATGTAGAAGATCTCTCACGCGTCATCGCGGCTTTTACACGCCACGAATATAAAATTCTGTCAGCCCACCATCGCTCGAACGAGAATAACGAAGACATGAAGCGCAACTACGACTTGTTGATGCGTTTTTTGGATGACTAGGGAGGGGTTAGGCAAAAGCTTTTTTATCATGTTGGAGAGGTGTTTTTAATAAACGCCTCTCAGGAGCCATAAAGGGCGGTTTTGCACAAAGTTAGGGTAATTTTCGAGGGAAATAGACCCAAAGTTAGGGTAATTATCTGTCCATAGGTCATTTTGCGAGGCCCTTCGGGCCATCCAGTTGTAGAGAAAAGGCATGCCTTTTCTCTACAACCCTACAAATCCGTCCCGCAATGCTTACAGAAACGGGCATCGTTGTCGTGGCCTTCCTGGCCGCAGTTGTGACAAGCGCGGTTATCCATTTTGTTGGAGGAGACCATCTCTGCTGAGACGATACCGGTAGGAACAGCAAGAATGCCATAACCCAGGATCATTAATATCGCGGAGAAGAATTGCCCGATGGTAGAAACCGGCGTGATGTCGCCATAGCCGACCGTCGTTACCGTCACTACCGCCCAGTACATGGAGCGCGGAATAGAATCAAAATTATCATTCCCGTACACAATCCCCTCCAAATAGTACATCACCGAACCTACGATCACAACCATGATCATCACGGTTCCCAAAAAGACCAGGATCTTGTTTCGACTAGCCGTAATGGCTTTGTTAAGTGTCTGAGCTTCAACCAGGTAATTCGAAACGCGCAAGACACGGAACACGCGCAGCAAGCGTAGCGCACGAATCGTAACCAGCACATTACTTCCTTCAAGAATAAGGCTGAGATACATAGGAAGAATAGACAATAAGTCTACAACGCCATAAAAGCTTTTGGCATAGCGCCAGGGCTTTGTAACACACCATATTCTAAGGCAATATTCAATCGTGAAAAGCCCTGTGATAATCCAGTCAATAGTATGAAGAAGTGTACCGTACTTTTGGTCATACTCCTCAACACTCTCAAGCATGATAATCACCACACTCAAAAGGATCAGAACAAGGAGCGAAATATCAAAAACCTTTCCCCAAGGAGTATCTGCCTCGAAGATAACATCGAAGACTTTCGCTTTTAAGGGACTATATGGAGCAGGTGTAGCCACAGTTAATGTTTTCTATAAAATTCTACTCATGCATTTCTGAAGTATCATTTAGTATCTCCAGACTCATGAATGACGGATTTACTTAAACGAAATCATATTGTAAAAGACGAAAAGTGGGTTTCAAGGTCACCTTATAACATTATTGATGTTCTGTCAAAAATACCTTATACCCACGGGATGAAGGTAGGAAAAAGTGTTACTTCTTTTTAAAGTTCGATCCAAAAAGTACTTTTACAGGACCAATCATTGAAAAACAGCTGTTAAGAGTTGTGAGTTCGGTGTTTTGAGTTTACATCCACCGTAATCAGCAAATTGAACTCAAAACGCTCAACCCAAAACCCAAAACTAGCCCTTCTTAATAAACATATATGAGCAAGCAAGAGACTCCCAAACTCATCGTCCCTGAATGGGCACATGAAATTCGCCGTAAATACCTCTCCGAAAACGTTTCGCAATTTGTCATTCATGGTAATATCAATGATTATGTAAAAGTAGAGGAGAATGGCGAAAAACGCTTTATGAAGGTACGTGACTTCGTTTCTCACCAACTATTCAAGCGTCGTGACACCGTTATTCACTACGATCGTGCAGCAGGTTTGCGCTTTCGTGACGACACCCGTTTTGGAGGAGAAAGCAAAATGCGCCAGGAGTTTGTTGGCACACTGAATCTGCTCTCTGATCTCTCTGGAGGTCAGCGTACCAACCTGAGCGCTGATCCTATGCAGACGTTTTATCAGTTGGATAAATATCTGGATAATACCCTGAACCAGAACTTGCTGGGCTACCTTATTCGTCATATTGAAAAACGCTTGGGACATGGTGAAGTAGAAATTCAGTCTACCAAAGAGGAAGAGGATATTGTAGAGCGCTTTATGCGCACTTCACTCTCCGACATCCTCCGCACCGAAAGTCCAAAGACTTCTGAAAAAGGAAAACTGGAAGCTCGCCTGGAGAAGTTAAAAGAGATGGTCGAAAAGCCTCGCTCAGTAGGTTTGGTAGTTGACTATGCCGAAACGCTCATTCCGATGGGAGAAGGTTCACGCATGCGTGAACGCGATCAGGTAGCATTAGTGTTTTTACAAAAATGGGCCACCGAAGAAGTATTCCTTGATGCGGATTTCTCGGTTGTGGTATTTGTAGAAAATATTGCGGAGATCAATCAGCAATATGTTCGTAACCCTTACACGCACGAGATTTTTGTTCCTTATCCTGATGAAGAAGAGCGCCTTGATTTTATTGAGCACTTTTTTGACAAACAAGCCGACAGCAAGCAGTACTTCGAAATGGACTCGCCTGCGCTGGCTTCCAATACCGCCGGTCTTGGCCTCGTGAGCCTGAATATCGTGATGTCGGAAGCGGCTCGCAATGAGATTCCTTTTACAAATAAGGAACTCACCCAGAAGAAAAAAGAGATGATCGAGACTGAGTCGGGAGGCTTGCTCGAATTCATCAAAACAAAATATAGTCTCAAAGATGTTGCTGGTCACAAGCATGCAAAAAAGCACCTCTATGAGGCCGCCAAAGCCGTCCAATCAGGGCGACAGGATGTTATGCCGATGGGTTACCTGATCTCAGGGCCAGTCGGAACCGGAAAGACCTTTATGATCAAGTGCTTCGCCAAAGACATCGGCGTGCCGATGGTGATGCTGAAGAACTTCCGCTCGCAGTGGCAAGGTGTGACTGAAGGCAATCTTCAGAAAGTGCTCAAAATTCTCAAAGCGATGTCGCCGGTTGCGGTGATGATCGATGAGGCCGATGCCTACCTGGGCGACCGTAGTTCCTCAGGTGACTCTGGCGTTTCCAGTCGTGTGTTCTCCATGATCGCGACCTTTATGTCCGACTCTGAGAACCGTGGTAAAGTGATCTGGTTCCTTGTGACTGCACGTCCGGACCTCTTGCCGGTTGACTTTAAGCGTCAAGGTCGTGCCGAAGAGCATATTGGCCTCTTTTATCCAGAAACAT
The DNA here is from genome assembly GCA_045106685.1 of Bacteroidia bacterium. Classification (GTDB taxonomy): domain Bacteria; phylum Bacteroidota; class Bacteroidia; order J057; family J057; genus JAUIGE01. Next base: position 6,682 of record JBGCFB010000351.1, read on the forward strand.
TAGCAGAGAAAAAAGAGCTTCTCACCATTATGCTGAATAAGACAGGTCTCGGCTACATGGATGTGGAAGAGTTTGATGAAGAGTTTATCGAAGAAATGACCGTTAAGTCTGGCGCCGATATGGAAGCTGCACTTACGCGTTCGAAGTTTAAGGCCGCTGCCTTGGGCATCGACAAAGTCAATTTTGACATTATCGCCCAGGTCTTCAACGACTTTATTCCGCCTACTTATCCAGAAGCTATCGAGTTGATGAACTACGCTGCTGTGCTGGAAAGCACATCCAAAGAGCTACTGCCTCCTCGCTTCCGCGATATTTCGCGTCAGGAAGTGCTGGAGAAAGTCGAAGAGCTGAAGCTATCGGTCAAATAGCCTTTCTGATTAGGTGATTTGATGATTTAGTGATTAGCTGATGAAGCTGCGATTGGCGCAGGTTCATAAGCTAATTTTTTTTGTTTAAAATTGAAGAGGAAAAACACGTGTCACTAAACACAAAACAAACACGTATATTTATATTAAATTAGAATACTATGAATACCAAATTAACACTGACACTTGAAAAAGAGGTCATTGCAATCGCAAAGGAGTACGCTAAAGAAAAAGGCCAAAGTCTATCTGAAATGGTTGAGAATTATTTTAAGCTCATTACCGTAACGAGAAGAGAAATCGAACCGGAGCAGCTTTCTCCAAGAATACGAAGGCTGAGAGGGATAATTAAATCCAACGAAAAATTAGATTACAGACAAATCCTCACAGAAAAAATATAAAAAAAATATGACGCCTAAACTATTCATTGATTCCGATGTGGTAATCGACTTTTTCACCGATAGAGAACCACATGTTAATCCTGCAAGTGAACTGTTTGAACTGAATGAAAAAGGCGAAATCAAATTACACTTATCAGCAGTCAGCATCAACAACATCTATTACATTGTCAGAAGATATTTAGGACATAAAAAGACCCTGGAAGTCGTAGAAGAATTAACTGATATGACTGAAGTAATGGGGACTACTAAAAAAGAGATTATTCAAGCATTGAAGAATAATTTCAGCGATTATGAAGACTCCATACAGTACTCTACGGCATTAAATATTGAGGACATAGAGGCAATTATTACTCGTAATGTCAAAGATTATCGAAACTCAAAAATTGCTGTACTAACGCCTCTGAATTATTTAAAGATGAGAGAGGGTAGTTGAGTG
>JBGCFB010000352.1:0-14154 GCA_045106685.1 Bacteroidia bacterium
CGCGTCCAGATATGTCGCCTTGGTGGAGCATCCAGAATATCCAACTTAGTAGGCCTATCGGCTCTGATTGGGAGCTGTATGGTGGTGTGAAAAATCTATTGAATTATACACCTCCTGCAAATAGTATTGCACGCTCATTTGATCCATTTGATAAGCAAGTTTTGTTCGGAAATGACGGGCAGGCTGTTCCTACAACAGGAAACCCTAATGCCCTTACATTTGATCCAACCTATGTTTTTGCCCCCAATCAAGGCACCAGAGGATTTTTTGGATTGCGATATCGTTTGGGGAGATAGGTTTTTGTAATGGATGATTTGCGATGAGTAATTAGAATTTTTACTTCATTTTTTTTGAAACAAAAAATTGACCTTTTCTCATCAAATTTTAACGGAACTAAGGAAGAATGACTAATGAGCTAAGGCTTCCTTGTTTACAATTTGTTCGTTTGGATGACTAAACAATTATTAAACTAATTTATTCATCTTATGCGATTTTTTACAAGTATTTTCTTAATTATTATCTGTTTTGCTGCGCAGGCCCAGCTGCCAGAATTTGCTCCACTGGGAACTACATGGAGTTACGGCGTTTTCAACTTTGGTCCTACATATTATACGGCGAAGTGTGAAGTAAATGAGCGGGACACCATCCTTGGAGTCCCTTGCAAAAAAGGGCCTGGTGTTGACCCATTTTACACTGACAGTCTTCGGGTTTTCAAGTACCAGGAAGACCTGAATGAATGGTTGTTGTGGTTTGATTTTGGGGTCAAAAAGGATTCTTCCTGGGAATGGATCAGGTATAATTTTGGAGATATCGATACGATAATTGTCGACGTTCTGGCCTCTGGAGACACTGTTATTAATGGCTTCAATTTGCCGTATCTTGATGTCAAAACCCCAGAAACTAAATGCGGATATCGCTTTGGCTTTAGCCCGGAAAGGCTTGTTTGGGGTATAGGGCCATTATTCGGAGGCTTAAATTCTCCTTGTGGTACCGACCCTTCTTTTGAAAATCTTATCTGTTACGATAGCCCCGTGATTGGAAATATTTTTGATCCCATTCCGCCGTACCTTGTCTCTTGTGATACATTTGTTTCGGTGGGAATGCCTGATGTGCCTTTGATCAAAATCGACTTTTCTCCTAACCCTTCAACCGCTAGTACATGGCTGAGTATGAAAGGAGAATTGCCGCCTCTGGGAACCCAGATATTGATCTATGATATACAGGGCCGATTGATGCAAAAGCATGATTTGCCTGCAAATGCCAGTCGCTTTGAGCTACCAGTCGAAAGTCTAAAACCTGGGGTTTATATGATTGCACTTCATGCTGATGGGGAATTATTGGTGAGGGAGAAACTTATAAAGCAATAATCGACGCCGGTTCCTTTTTCTAAGGCACTTATATTTTGGGAGCAAATCGTATTTTTATTTTGGATATATTTATACTTTAAAAACTATTCAATATGAAACTATTTGCTCCCATTATTACACTGTTATTGATCGTCAATATTGCATTCTGCCAAGACGTTCAATATAACTTGATTACTCCTACTGCTGTAACACCTTCAGCTTTTTCAACTTTAAAAGGGGAGGTCTCAGATTACGCTCAGCACATTGATCGAATTGCCCCGCTGCCTGGAAGTGAAGTTGCAGCGAGTGAAGAAGATCGGATTCGTAAAATTCTTAAAGAGCGCTACCCAATACGTCCTTATCAGGCGCCTGCCCGCCGAAGCACTACTGACAAGCCTACGTTAGGCAAGTCTTTTGAAGGGCCAAATAGGAACCGGGGAATCCCATTAGATACTGATCTTGCAATCTCCGATGCAGGGCAAGCTGTGGCGATGATTAATTTTCAGATAGAAGTATTTGATGCCGCTATTGGCGCTTCCTTAGGTCAACGATCATTGATCGAGTTTTTCGACATTGATTCAACCATCGGAACAGTATTTGACCCGAAAGTAATTTATGATCCAGGCGAGGATCGCTTTATCGCCGTAGCGCTTGCTTTTTCGGAAGTAGAAAGCCACATCTATTTAGCCTTTTCTAAAACGAGTGATGCAACTGGTGAATGGAATATCTACACCCTTGATGGGAACCCTAAAGACAATAATACATGGTTTGACTTTCCGTTAATGAGTGTCAGTCTTGATGAGCTATTCATTACGGGAAATTCATTTCCAACTGGCAACGGAGGATTTAGAGGGAGCTATATTTATCAGATCGATAAACAAAAAGGTTATGCTGGAGATTCACTCACCCATCATGTGTGGACCGACCTGGAGGTTGAAGGTGAGGATCTTGGATTCATCTGTCCAGTAAAGGGAGCTACAGGCAATTATGGCCCAGACTTCTATTTTTTGTCAAATACCCCTTTTGGAGTTGATCAGGAGGGATTTGTCTTATTTCAAATTTTTGGTACGATTGGATCTCGCTTACCTTCAGTATATGGGCAAAAGGTTAAAACAGACATGATCTATAACCGTGCTCCCAATGCCGTGCAAATGGATAGCTCCTCAAACCTTTTGAGAACAATGGACTTACGTGTCTTGGATGCGTTTTTTCACCAGGACAAAATCCAGCTTGCTATATCTGCCATAAATCCAGCAACAGGCTTGTCAAGTATTTACCATGCTGTTATGGATTCCATTTATGATTTCCCAAAAGTTTCTGCACAACTGCTCGCAGACTCAGCCAGTTATTCATATGCTAGCATCGTTTACACAGGACAAGATGACCTAGATGAAAGCCAGGAAGCAATTATTTTTTGCGATTACTCCTTGCATGGTGATGCCGGTACAGGAGCCTTTTTTATTGGCGCAGACGGAGTGCCATCTGATTTCTTAATATGTAAAGAAGGTGAAAGTATTATTGACGTGATAAACGGAAGTGGCTCAGAGCGTTGGGGAGATTATACAGGGGCTCAGCGGAAGTACAATAACCCTGGAGAGGTGTGGGCAATTGGAACTTACGGCACAATGAATTCGGCACGGTCTTACATTAGTCAGCTTTATAAGCCCGGTGTAGTTAGCAGTGTAGAACCTGCTCTTGCTTCTGATAATGTCAACATCTATCCTAACCCTGCCTCAGCACGTGTCTATGTAGATTTTTCGGTAGAGTATGGACAAAAAGTGGAAATCCTCCTTTTAGATGCTCAGGGAAGGGAAATTAAACGATTCTATTCATTCCCTTCAGGGCGAAGTGGCGAGCACCGTTTCAGCTTTGATGCTTCAATCCTGGTGCAAGGCGTGTATATGCTTTCTATACAAATTGACAGAAACGCAGTGGCTACGAAGCGCTTGGTGATAGAGTAGGGAAGGGGAAGAGATGAGGATGAGATTTGAAAAAAACAGCTTGTTTTCGAGAGAAATTAACTTACCTCCTTCACCATAGGGATATACTAAATATCCCTATGGTGTTCGGTGTAATACAAAACCCACCGGTATTTCCCATTCAGCTTCATGGCCGTTTTCGTCTAAATGTAAAATAATGAGCCTCAATGTTCGGTATCGAAACACAAGAAGTGGCTCTACTGAAGAATAGTGTTCCAGGCCATCAAATTTTTGCTTGATAAGATGCGGGATGCTAACATTTGGGCACGTAGGAAGCATATTCGTGGCAGTATCAATGTCTGTAAAGTATGTTAATACTTTCATGGAATCACCTTCGCCAAAAAACATTACAACTTTTCGTTTAATATTATCTTTGGCGGTTCTAAAGGATAGCTTCGTATGCGATCCGAAAACTTCATTTATTCCTGCATGATTGTACCACTTTTTATATGGTAAAGAACTCCTCAAATCAGCCTTAAGCTCATCCTTTGATTTTTCAGCAATCCTGAACTTGCTATTGAGAAGCTCAAACGCAACCGAGGGCGCATCGGCACTCATCATATATAAAGAGGATGTAGCCGAAATTGACTCTAGGCCATTCAGGCTTTCCTGGCTGCATATATCAATGGGAGGATGCGCATTGGGGCTACAGCCTATTGTAAGACTTATTAGAATGAAGTAAAAAAATTTCATAAGATATTTGTAGGGAAAAAGAAGAGGGCGCTATTCTCTATCCCGGATCAACATCCATCACAATCCGCAAGCTCTTTTTCTCAGCCTGCTCAAAATAGCGATCAATAAGATTTTTGATGACCTCACGGACTTCTTTTGTGGAATAGACCTTCGATATTTTAAGGTAGAACTGCATGCGATATACATTTCGCACGCGGGCCACCAACTGAAAGTCGGGACCGAGCAAATTCGCCCCAAAAACCGGCCGGAAAATCGCATCAATCCGTAAGGCCTGACTCATGATAAAATCGCGGTCCTTGTGCGAAAGCACAATCCTGATCATGCGAAGCATGGGCGGATATGCAACCTCTTGCCGGGCAATCATTTCACGCTGAAAAACCGTTTCGTATGACTCGTTATTCGCGATTGCCTGAAGGATGGGATTGTCGGGCATGTGCGTCTGAATAAGCACGCGCCCCTTTTTATGACTTCGCCCTGAGCGACCACTGACCTGCGTAAGCAATTGGTAAGCACGCTCATGCGCACGGAAGTCAGGGAACTTGAGTGGCTGGTCGGCGTCCATAACGCCTACGAGCGTAACGTTCTCTACGTCAAGGCCTTTGGCTACCATTTGTGTGCCTACGAGCACATCGATTTGGCCAGATTCAAAACGACCAATCAATTGCTGAAAGGCTTGTTTTCCGCGCGTGGTGTCGAGGTCCATGCGCGCAACATTTGCATTAGGAAAGAGCTTTGCTATTTGTTCCTCAACACGCTCTGTACCAAGGCCGGCCTGCTTAAGTGCCATGTGTTCACATGAAGGACATTTAGCTGTGACATAGGCCGTGTAGCCGCAATAATGGCAGCGGGCGTGGTCCTTTCCTTTGTGGTAGGTTAGGCTAATGTCGCAGTTGATGCATTCAGGTACATGGCCGCAGTGTCCACAGACTAGAAAGGTGGCGTAGCCACGTCTGTTTTGAAGCAAAATAACCTGCTCTTTTCGCTCAATACATTCACCTATAGCCTTCACAAGTTGGTCAGAAAAAGCGCCGTGAAGTTCCTTTTTCTTCTTTGCGATACGCATATCAACCAGTGTGATTTCTGGCATCGTCGTCGCAACTGCACGTTCAGGCAAACTCACCTTTGTGAACTTATTCTCCTGAGCATTATGATAGCTTTCAAAAGAAGGGGTTGCCGAGCCAAGTAGCACAGGACACTTTGCTAAAATCCCATAATACACCACTAAGTCACGCGCATTATATCGCGGTGCGGGGTCCCACTGTTTGTAGGAACTGTCATGCGATTCATCCACCACGATCATTCCAAGATTTTCAAAAGGAAGGAAGACCGCAGATCGAACTCCTACGACTACCTGATACTCCTTTTTGGCCACTTTTTCCCAAATCTCCACACGTTCCTGATCATTAAAGCGGCTGTGATATACGCCTACCTTGTCGCCAAAAGCGCCCTGCACGCGATCTATAATTTGTTTTGTAAGACCTATTTCTGGAAGCAAGTAAAGCACTTGTTTTCCTTGCTCCATCGCCTCTCGAATCAGCTTGATATAGACATGAGTTTTACCACTACCTGTAACGCCGTGAAGTAGTACTGGCTTTTTAGGATGCTCACGCCAGGACGCCTTGATTTCGTGATAGGCTTTTTCTTGCAAAGGTGTAAACGTGACAGCTTCACGTGAAGGTGCATAACCGTAGAGCGCCATGCGATCTATTTGCACTTTCTCTTCAATGATGTAGCCTTTTTCTACAAGCGCTTTTGCAGCCGCCGGAGATGCCTTTGCGGCTTTGATCGTTTCGGTTTTAGGAGAAGGCTTTTTTTGATAAAAATCGCTTATAATGCGCATGAGCAGATTCTCCTGCTTGGGTGCGCGACTGAGTGCGTCTAGTGCTACCTGCAAGGCTGATTCAGATGCATGCGCATCTGCGATGCGCAGAAAGCTCTTCTCCTTAGGCTTGTAGCGCGTTTCTACTTCCTGAAAGAGCTTTACCCATCCTTTGGCCTCCATACTTTTGAGGCGCGGACGAGGATTGATTCCGCCCCAGACTTGCGATATTTCCTTGAACTCCATGACCGGCTGAATGCTCAGCGCTTCCAGCAGCACAAATTCCTTATCGTCTGTTTCGAGATATTCGTAAGCAAGGTCATCAACCATGCTTACTCTCAATGCTGATTCAGGCTTTAGGGCCATCGGCAGGGCAGCTTTTAGTACTTCACCTTCTGTACTTGCATAATAGAATGCAACCCATTTAAAAAGGTCGAGCTGAAGCGGGTAGAGGCTGGGCCCTTCGTCCAGGACTTCAAGAACTGGCTTTAGCTTTTTTAAAACAGCCGGATCAAGTTCTTCATACACTCGCTTGACAACGCCAGTATAAATTTTACTTCTTCCAAAGTTTACCAAAACACGGAAACCAGTGCCCACAAGCGCCTTTTGCTCCTTCGTCAACAAATAGCTGAAGTTGGAACGCACTGCTAGTGGAAGGATGATTTCTGCAACGTGGGCCATTTTTGCTTAGCAGATTTAGTAATTAGCTGATTTGATGATGGGGAATATTGTTGTAAATATACGCAAAATGCCAATATTAATAGCGGGTAATTTTTGTACTATAAAATCAGCTAATCATCAAATTATTCATCATCAAATCAACACGCGGTTACTGAAATCTCAACATTAACATCTTTAGGAAGCGTGCGCACCGCAACGGCTTCTCTTGCAGGCGGGTCCACTTCGAAGTAGCTACCATAAATGCGATTCACTTCAGCGTAATCATCCATGCTTTTTAGAAAAATACTGGCCTTCACTACGTTGCTAAAATCTTTCCCATCAGCCTTGAGAACAGCGGCAATATTTGCCATGATCTGCTTTGTCTCAGCTTCGATACTGTCCTGTACCAACTCGCCTGTGGCAGGATTTAGGGCTATTTGACCCGAGCAAAAGAGGATACCATTTGCGCTGACGGCTTGACTATAAGGGCCAATTGCCGCAGGAGCGTCGTCTGTGTGGATGATTTTTTTTGACATAGTTATTAATTGGCTTTTTAGATGTTTCAAATGGTGGCTTCGGCTTGTATCATTGTAATGCCAGTAAAAAGCACGGTTCTAGCAATGCCCAATCGTTCCCTGAGCGTAGTCGAAGGGAACAGTGCCAAAGGCACTATTTTGGTGGCTTCGGCTCCGCTCAGCCACCGTCAATTTCGACTTCGCTCAGTTTCCCTACCCACCGGAAATGGACGATTTTTCTATCAATCCCTCAATCCCTCAATCCCTTGTTAAGCCCCAAGCTTTCCCTCTCAGCGTCTTTCCTAATAAAGGCGAGTTGACGGCACGACTAAAGATAGCTTTTCGATCAAATTCCCAATCGGCTTCTGGTTGAAACAACGTGACGCTAGCTTCATGACCTTCTTCAATGCTTTGGAGAGCTAAGCCGAGGATATCTCTTGGTCCATAAGTGAGCATGCTGATCAATCGCTCAAGGCTTATAATCCCAGGACGAACGAGGTGCTCCATGGCAAGTGGAAAAAAGGTCTGAAGCGCGAGCATTCCAGGCTCAGCATAAGGCCACTCCACCAGCTTTTCTTCTAAACCCTGAGCCTGATGATACGAGCAGAATGCATCTACTTTTCCGTCAGCAATAGTTTGTAGTAATGCAGCTTTTTGCTTTTTATCACGAAGAGGAGGATTGATTTTAAAATGAGTATCAAAGTCCATGACAACACTATCATCCCAGGCGACATGCGCAATAGAAACAGCGGTAGTCACGTGATGCTCAGCAGCTGCATTAATCGCTGCTGCCGAGGTTAGGGGTTGAAGATGGATATTTCCTCCTCCATAGGCCTGAATATGCAATAGATTACTTACTGCGGCAGTCTCTGCGAGTTCAGGCGCCCCTTTCATACCCAGGTAAACCGAAGTTTCGCTTTCGTTCATTTGAGCGCCTTTTGCAAGGTCCTCATCTACTGGATACATAATCATCAAGCCGTCAAAAGCCTGGCTGTATTGCATGCTGCGAAGAAGTAAACTACTGGACTGAATCGAGTGTCTTCCATCTGAAAAAGCGAGTGCTCCCGCTTTTTGCATGTCGAATAGTTCTGCCAGGTTTTGGCTATTGGCGCCTTCTGTAATCGCTCCCATAAAATGGAGCTGTGCATCAAGGCCATGTGCGCGTGAAACTAGTGCTTTGATAGCACTGCTGTCATCGCTTGCGGGTTGTGTATTTGGATAGCAAAGTACATCCGTAAATCCGCCAAAGGCGGCGGCTTGCGCAAGTGCCTCCAGGCTTTCTTTATGCTCAAATCCAGGATCACTGAGGTGGCATCCCATATCTACCCAGCCGGGAGAAACGTGGAGCCCTTCACCCTGAATACATTCTTCGCCTTCTGCTGGTGAAATACTTCCTGCCGCGGCGATGGTCTTGATTCTGCCATCAATAATCCTGATATCGACCTGCGAGCCGTTGTGCTTGCTTTGCGGGTCGACGACCGTAACGTTTTGTAGCAGTTTCACCATGGGGCAAAAGTATGGCTTCTGTTAATTTTTTCCTCCAAAAACCAGTAGTAAAATTTCAATAATGAGGAAGATGAGCCCTCCAGCGAGAAACCATTTCCATAGCGGAGTTCCTTCTTGTGTGAAGCTGATATCCTGCGTGATAACCTCTGGCTGGGGAGGTAATACATTGACCAGTCCGTAACCCTGCTCAGCAAGGTAAGCGGTAAGTACATCACTATTTGCAAATGCGAGCTTCGATTCCTGGTCTCCAATATTGAAAGCAATTTTTTCCAAAACAGAATCTCCCTGCGTAATACTATACACGCCTTGCTGGAGCTGAAGCGGTTCGAAATTCAGTACGGTTGCTCCGCCTTGGACATATTGCTCCGGAATCAACTCTGTTCCATCTTCTGTATTGATAAGGCGCACCAAATCCTGACTGGCAGTGCGAATAGCCTTGGGAGTAGACTCTCCCAAAATTTGGCTTTCCTGCACATTTTGAGTTTGGTTAAGAATCTGAGTAGCACGGAACACTACGGGAACGAAACTTGACTTAATCTGGAAGTCAGTCCATGAGTTCTGAGGCAAGGTCACAAAGGTGTATACCAGGCCTTTTCCGCTGCGTGTTTCGATCAAAAATGGTGCGTCATTTTCCATGCGCATGATCACATTCTGAACGGCAGTATTATTTGGAGCAAAAGGATAATAGCGGAACACATTGGGCGCGTCGAATTTTCCTGAATTGCTACCTGTTGCAAATACACCCTTGAAAATCGGATGATTGAGTTCTGCGCGGTTGGCCTTCAAGGCTGGATCGTGAACCGTTAAATCAGAGAAGCTTCCGATCTTGATAGTTTTGTAAAAAGCATTAATTCTTTCCAGGTTCATATTTTCGCCAGGGAAGAACATCATGCTGCCACCTTCATCGAGAAAGCGACGAATCCGCTCAGCTAGACCTCCACTGACATCACTAAGGCCTGCAAGAATCACGGTGCGATAAGCACTAAGTTCTTTACTCGCCAATCTTCTTTCTGGAATGATTTCAGTTTCAAACTGCTGAAAGATATCCTTATAGAGGACAGAAAGGTTTTTGGTGCCTTTTTTTCCTTCTACTAAAAGCACCTTTTCTGCTTTTGGGATATAGAGTGAAAAGTAGCGGTTGTTGTCAAATTCTACAGGGTAATCGTCAAGCGAGATAAACCCACTTAGCCAACCCTGACTGGTTGGTGTGAAGGAAAGCTCAAGCTCTGCCGTAGTTCCAGGTTCCAGGTTCTCATTTGCGATAGCCACTACCTTGCCTTCAAGATTGACCCTGACGCCTAGTTCCTTCACTGCTTCCTCTCCGTCATTTGTAATGCTAAGTTGAATCTTGACAGGCTCTTCCGGCTGAATAATCTGAGACAGAATCCGGAGATTCTTCACGTATACATTCCGCTGGCCACGCGTTGCTAGTGGAATATAATTGATGCGTTGAGCAGAATCAACGAGGTTGATCTTAAAGCTATCGGAGAGCACGGTGCTGCGTTGGAAGTCACTGAGGAAGTAAAGTTCCTGAAGTGGTTTTTGAGAACGCTTAAAAATATCTTTTCTGAAGCCAAGGATTTCGCTGTGCGCAGCGATACGCTGCTCGATCGGCATCGACTTGATCGCTTGCTGTGCTTCTTCTGATGTGCCAAAGTTGGCATTGATCTGAGGATCACTAGTTGTAGTGATCAGGAATTCATGCTGCTTTCCGTAGGCATTGACGATTTCGCGGGCGAGAGACTTGGCTTGCTGAAAGTATGCGCCGCGTTCATTGCCGGCTTCCATGGAGTAAGAATCATCGATAACGATGGCAACTGATCGTCCTCCTTTGCGCAGGCCTCCAGTTTCACTAATCTGTACTGGTTGGGCAAATGCAAGCACCAGGCAGCCTATCGCAAGCATACGCATGAGCAATAGTAACCACTTACGGAAGCGCAATCTGCGGACAACCGACTTCTTTACTTCTTTTACAAAAGCAACATTACTGAACAGAATCTGACGGGGACGTTGCAGATTGAAAAAGTGAACAATAATAGGTACCGCCAAAGCGAGTAGGCCCCACAACAGTCCCGGATTAAGAAAGGTCATGTACAGAAAGGTCAAAAATGGTGAATCTCCTTGCGATTATCGCATCGGGAGGCAAATATAGCCAGATTGTTGGCTTTCGTTTTTATTTTATCGCATCTTTTGTTTTGAAGAAAAGAAAAAAGATATTGGGCCCGCTCTTAGTATGCGAATTTCTTCTCCAAATCGCTTTGAATTGTTCATCTGGCTGCTTTTGGCCATACTTGCCCTTGCAAATATCGGCAAAGCGCTTCGCTATCCCCAAAATCACGATCAGCCAGTAGACTTCCGCCAGCTATACCTGGCGGGGAGACTTATCCTTGAAGATAAAAACCCTTATGATGACGCCGCCATTAAAACAAAATGGGAAGAGATGGCTATTCAGGGGCAACTTACAACCAGTAGAGCGCCCGGTTTCCCACAAAATGGGGTAGTGTATCCTTTACACACGCTTTATGCATTTGCACCCGTCGCCGCACTAGGTTGGAATACAGCCCGGCTATTTTGGTGGGTATTTACGATAATTGCCTTCATCATTGTAGCAATGCTTGCCCAAGCGATTGCTTTTCCGAATTGGAGCACCTGGAAACTTGTAGTGCTTATGCTGGTTTTTAAAGGGACTATGCCCTCTTTGTTGATAGGGCAGCCGCTTTGGATAGCCTTAATGGGCTTCTTTTTTGCAATGTATGCAGACAGGCATAACAAACATTTCCAAGGCGCTTTAGGGGTGTTTTTTGTAAGCCTTAAAATCAGCCTTCTCTTTCCGCTCTTACTTTGGTGGTTAATACGCCGCCGATGGAAAATGCTTTGGACAAGTGTGGGAGTGTTGACCTTCGTCATGCTGCTTTTGCTGCTTATTTCTCCAGATGTTGCTGTTCGTATGACCTCCATGCTCTCCAATATGCAAACCCAATGGGCAAGTGTGTATGAAATGGGGGCTTTTAATAGCCTTGCAGTAAATATCACAGAATTAGGACCGCTCTTTTTCCCAGAAAATAAGCCAGCCATTATCTTTCATATAGCAGGACTAGCCTTGTCATGTGGTTTGGCTATTCTTGTTTGGGGCTTTACAAGGCCTCAGCGAAAATTGGGCTGGCATGATGTGAATCGTTATCTGTTCTCAAGTTCTATTTATCGTAAAGATATTGCATTGCTAAGCCTCTTTTTGATAAGCAGCTTGTTATGGTCATATCACTTGATTTACGACGCTGTCCCTGTTTTTATTTTTGCAGTAGCCCTCTTTCGGAAGCACACTTTTTACCGTATTTTGATGGTCCTGGCTATCCTTCCGCTGGTTTTGCCAGTGAATGGCCTTCTAGGTGCTGACCCCTGGTCCATACATCTTCCTGTGACCTTGGCAGCACTTTTCCTTCTAACAATTACAGGCTTTTTTACGAACCTTTTTCAAAGAAAATAGTAGTGAGGTTGCGAATGTAAACTATTCGTCTATATTTGCGCCCCGTTAAACTGCCTTAACACCAAAAAATAATAATACCTGTATGTACTGGACTTTGGAACTTGCAATCTATCTCGAAGATGCACCCTGGCCTGCCACCAAGTTTGAATTGATGGATTACGCCGAACGTACTGGAGCGCCTCAAGAGTTGGTTGATAACCTTGAGAGTATCCAGGAAGACGATCACACCTTTGAGAACATCGAAGAGCTGTGGCCTGATTACCCAACAAAAGACGATTTCCTTTTTAACGAAGACGAGTATTAATGTGCTTTCAGTAGCGAACATTAACATAAAGATTTCAAACAGAGACATCCTTCGGGATGTCTCTGCGCATTTCGGGCCTGGCCTTCACTTCATTATTGGCCCAAATGGATCTGGGAAAACAAGTTTACTGCGATCCATTATGGGCTTTATGGAATTTGATGGGGATATTTTTTGGGACAAAAAAAGCCTCAAAAGCTATTCACTAAAAGATAAAGCAAGGCTTATTTCCTGGCTGCCTCAGCATCCTTCCTGGCCAGCTCACTTATCGATTGAAGATTATGTTTTGCTGGGGCGTTTCCCGCATTTGGGATGGATGGGCAATTACACACAACATGACCGCGACATCGCACGGTCTACATTAGCTGAAACGGGTTTTTCCAATCGGTCGGCCGAATCTATCGGCGTGCTGTCAGGCGGAGAAAGGCAGCAGATCCAGCTTGCCCGCGCATTGGCACAGGATACGCCTGTGATGCTACTCGATGAACCTGGACAGGCGCTGGACCCCTTCAATAAGGAAATTTTATACAAAACACTTCAGGACCTTTCCCAAAGCAAAACGATCATCTGCACAACTCACGACCTGGAAGCACTGGAAACACCAGGCGCCCTGGTTCATGCGATGAAGGCTGGGAAGATTTTATGGCAAAAAGAAAGCGGCCTGAACAGAGCGTTTTTAATGGAGGACGTTTTTTCTGTCTGATGCAGGATAGGTAGACATAAGTTGAAAGCGCCTAGTAGAGGCGCAAAATCTGTTGGGCGACATAGAGTTATATATCACTTTTGCGTCATAAAGTTGTGCATCAAGAGTCTTTAAAAGGTATTAACATCTGTACCTGCTTCATACTTAGGTTGGTAGGTTGTGTCTTGACCAGCTTTGAATTTTGGTCGAAGCATTTCCATTGGTTGTTTTTTGGATCGATTTGAATACTCAAATATTGCTTTGCAAAGCTTTTACCTACCATAAAGCGATGGTTAAAGATGTATACCTGCCCGCTGCTTGCCACTTTTCTTTTCCATGTTCTTTTAGCAAGTGACTCGAGGACAAGGCTAAAGTTTGCTTTTCGTTTTTGATACCGATTGCCAGTATGAATGAGTAGTTTCGGATAGACTTGAGCGCGGGTTCGGTCACCAAGCCTGCGAACCTGATAATGCTGGTTGTACATTTCAATGGCATGATCAATGGCACCCTGTAGCTGCTTTGGGGTATGCCACCGAGATGGTTCGGCCCAGTCCCGCAGCGTCCGCTGAGCACGCTCAACCTTGGCATTATCACGTGGTTGACGGGGCCGATTCCAAATTATTTTGACTCCCAATAAAATAAGCCATAGCGACAGTACTGGGATAATATCTCGGTTAGGACTTCCCAATGGGAGCCCATTATCTACCCGTATACATCGAGGCATACCTTTACTCTTGAACAAGGTAATCATGCGTTTTTGAATCTCCCGGGGATCAACCTGGGAAATCTTCTTGTTGGGAAAAAAGGCCTGCATCAATGATGCCACCACTATATTCGTCAATAATGGTAAGCCAGGTATGTCTGGTCTTATCAGCAAGTTGTGCGTGCTCTTTTGCATCGACTTGCCATGTGTCGTGCGTAGCTTGCGCCCAGCCAACATGTTCACGAACCACGGTTGAGCGCTGTTTCGATTGCTTATTCCAGACAAACCAGCGTTGCAATGTCCGAACTTTAGGGATGCTCAGCTCAGGACGAAGTCGCAAAAGCTCAGCCCGAATCTTGCCTGCGCCCCATGTAGGGTGCCAATGTCGAAAACAGCGAACCGCTCGATATACAAAATGAGTTGAGTCAGGCCGCTGTTTCCCGCAATTCGAATAGCGTGGAACCAG
>JBGCFB010000353.1:0-3338 GCA_045106685.1 Bacteroidia bacterium
ATCTTCGGTTAAACACCTAAAGAAACCGCCGTGTACGAGAGTACGCACGGTGGTGTGAGAGGACGATGAGGCCAAGTTTACTCACGTGAAGTAAATTTGCCCTCATCTCCTACTCGATTCACGAGGCTTTAGCACCTATTAAATTCAATATTGCATGGTCTTTCAAGACCATGCAGCTCGAAGGGAACATTGCCAAAGGCATATTCGGTGGCTTCGACTCCGCTCAGCCACCCTTTTTTCACGAGGCTTTAGCACCTATTAAATTCATTATTGCATGGTCTTTCAAGACCATGCAGTCCATCCAAACCCTACTCCTTTACAAACATCCGCACCAATACCCCACGCGCCGTCCTGAAACGAAGCGCATATACGCCAGCTGAAAGCGATGAAATATCAAGCTTATTGGTGCTGGAATATTCGGCTAACATGCTGCCCTTCATATCCAGAATTTCCATGTTTGTTATCTGGAGTTCAGTGTCGATAAAGAGGCTATTCTGTGCTGGATTTGGATAGATGTTGATGCTGGATTGATCGAGCAAAGGCTCGTTGTTCACAGTATTCCGAACATCTACTCCTGTAAAGACGCCAAGGCTTTCATTATAGTAACTGCCTGAAGCAGTGGTTTCGAGGCTCACGGCGCGCAGAAAATACTGATAGCTTCCGCTGCCGAGCGAGTCGATATAAATCTCAGTAGGAATCGGACTTTGATTCACTTTTACATAGTTGAACGTTCCGGTTTCGGTGCGATACAAATTATACCCAATCAAACCTGGATCAGGAGAAGGAGGCCATTGGATGGTGACATTACCTGTTCCTATCGGGTCACTTACAGCGGCCATGCGTGTCGTGGGTGCTGTGTAAAATGCACGTAAAGTAGGGTCACCCAAAAGGACATTATGCACACCTTGATTGGTGGGGAATTGCGCTCCAAAATTGATGAAGAAATATTCATTTCCAACATTCAACGAGCGGTTTGCGGAAAAGCCTACCGGCGTTCCCATCGCCATGTGATGGTAATACCAAATCGGTCTGGCCGATGACCAGGAGCAGGTCAGCACGGTTCCGGATCCCAGTGATGCACGCATGAGGTTATTCGCTTTGTCATAATCGCCAAAATAGCTCCCAAACAGCATCGTAAAGACCGACTGGACAGCGATGCTGTCAAAATCACGCGTCGTTCCCACGCCTCCGCAACTCGTATAAGAGCCGCCGCCTTGCCCATAGGAAAAGAGGTGCGATTCGTTTTCTAGCGTACCAAAATAATCACCCAAAATAAGGCTGTCACGCCCTACAAGCGGTACCA
This sequence comes from Bacteroidia bacterium, assembly GCA_045106685.1. Classification (GTDB taxonomy): domain Bacteria; phylum Bacteroidota; class Bacteroidia; order J057; family J057; genus JAUIGE01. Next base: position 1,304 of record JBGCFB010000353.1, read on the forward strand.
TTGCACGCGGAGCACTTTGTCCAAAACCTTCTGCAGCAGCCCTCGTCGCAAAGCCGCCTTCGTCCATCAAGCCTTTGCGGCCAGGGACAAATTTTTTGCGACGAAAATCAATATTCTTATCGATGTACGCTTCCAGTAACTCCAGCTCTGATTCTCCAAACCAGCTCATGGAATGGAAATCGATTCGCCCTATTTCGAGCTCTAAAGCTGAAGGCACAGTGCTTTGGTCGTACTTCCCATCGCCCGGTACATTGTCTGTCCTCGGATCGCTTCCATCAGTATTATTGACGGTCACGTCGGTCCAGTTTCCATCTATATCAGCATAAAACAGATCGGTGGGCCAGGCGCCTTTATGATCGGTGTGCGCATCAGGATAGAGGTCGCCAGAGTAGGGAACAGGCACATGGCCGAGGATAATGGCGGAGGTATAATTGATCGTTCCGGCATTATATGCTGCGACGATTTTTGCTTTGACATCCGTTACGGCATCGTTGCGATCTACTTCTATTTCCTGAACAAAATACCCATCAGCTTCCAGATTCTCTTTCCAAAAATCAATTTTGAATTGAAAACGATTCGTGATGCTAGTGTCTTTAACGAGCAGCAGGCCTCGGTTGATCAGCTTGGGCAAAACGTTGATGCCCGAAGCAATGTAGCCCCAGGAAACGGCTTGTCCGCCTGATAGCTTTGAGATACGATATTCGTATTGAATTCCTTCACTGATGCCGGTATCGGTGAAGGTGGAGTCTGTAAGTGATGGACTTGCCACAGACGACCAAATGCTGATGTTCCCCTGACGTCTGTGGATGGCGAAACCAGATCCCGTTGCAGTGGAATTGCTCCAGTGTAATGTAATGGAAGCAGGGTTTTCCTGTACCTCGGCGGTGACATTGAGTACAAGCGCGTTGAGGCCTGGATTGATTTGGGCATAAGTCACGCCGATTACAAGAAGAAATATGAATGTAAAAAGTGCTTTCATAGTACGTGTTGTTTTATTCCAAAAATGCCTTTGAATATTCTGGATTTTCATTATTGAATTTTGGGGCCCAATAATATAGTCTTCGTTTGTTTAAAAGAGCGAATAGCTGAATAATCATGCTCTTTCAACTGATCTTTAAATTCATACACATAGTCCGTTTTGTAACTCGGACCATTGCGGTCTGGTGGTTGAATATTGAGGCCTTTTGTTTTGATATAGAAATTGAAACTGGGTGAAAAAAGCCAGTTGTTGCTCAGGCTTACTTTTTCACCTTTTGTTTTTGCAAAAGCGTCCAAATCTAAAGCCACTTCCTTCGTGTGAGCATCATAATGCCACTTTTTGGTATAAGTGAGGCTTATTCTTGAAAGCAATAACACCATCGCAGGAATAACCACGAAAGCACAAATGCTCAGAGGTAGCCACGGAAGTTTAGTATAACACCTTTTAATATGCCCAATAAAGTAGAAGGTGAAAAGCCCGAAAAGTGGTATGAACATGATCGCCGCTCTGCCTGACGGATACCGTACTTCAAAAAGGAAATGCTCCAGCGTCAAGCCCACAAGTTGGGCGAGTAGGAGCAAGGCACACAGCAAGAATGGACCATAAAAGTCCTTTTGTATCACTAATGAGAGCAGACCCAAACACAGGATCGCGATGATCGGATAGATGAGAAGCGCCGCCCATTCAAATTCATGCAGATACATCGAGCTTGAGATAACCGATTGTACGCTTTCAAAAAGGCTGTCTTCTCCGAAATACAACTGGTTTTTTTCGCTCAGAAAAAGCAAGCGATCTACGCCCAATTTTAACGGAATAACAGCACTTACGACTAAGCCTAGCAGGATGCCGTGTTGTGGTAAGCTGAGTGTCGGATTGTGGTATTGGTAGAGCAAATATTTGAGCACAAATAAGCCAATGATGGCAATCAGAATATTGATCATGGCGAGATTGGCGTAGGTCGCCAGGGATGCGAAAACCACCGCCAGCACGAAGTCGCGCACAAAACCGCGGAAGTCCTTAAAGGTAAATTCGTCTCGCAATAAAAAATAAACGCTC
>JBGCFB010000354.1:0-2893 GCA_045106685.1 Bacteroidia bacterium
CCTCACACATTTATCCGTATATTTTGAAGATCGACTAAAACTCGACCTCTAAAAAACTCAAGTTGCTCGGCCCATGGGCCGAGCAACTTGAGAACGTTCTTCTATTTTTAACGCTGTGACACACTTAATGGAACACTACCAACAGCGAGGACTTTAATTACTTCTTGCGCTTGCGCTCCATGCGCCTGAGCAAATTGCCTGTCACAGTCAGATAGTCCGACTCGGTAATCACACCGACAAGTTCACCATCGCTCACTACAGGCAAACAGCCGATTTTACTATTGCGCATGATTTCCATTGCTTTAGTGATCGTATCACCAGGCGCGATTGTCAGGACATCGCGTATCATAATGTCTTTTACTACCGTCGCTGTTCCGTCCTTGCCTTCAGCGCTGGACTTGGTAAAGTGGCGAAGCACCTGACGCGAACTTACCAGACCAGTGAGCTTTCCTTTCTCATCCTCTACCAAAATATGGCGAATACGCCTCCAGTCAAGAAGATTTGCAACAAGCTCGATGATATCTTCCTCATCAACCGTAATCAAATCCGTAGTCATAAACTCCTCAACCATGAGCGCACTTGGCTCATAATCGATATCGTCAGTAGAGGCCAGCTCCCATTCATGCAAAGGCTTAGCATTGTACTGATGCTTGACGATCGCGGCTGTAATGGTAGAACTTATTTCGTCGCCAGGAAGCCCCTGCTGCTTTAGCTCGGAGAAAGAGTCCAACATCCATTGCGCACCCGTACGACCTGACTTGACACGTTCTTCGATAATACCGAGATAATTGTCGCTATCACCCTTATCAATACCAGCCTTTTCCAGTCCATGACGTGCTATTGGTAAGAGGCGCTCCAGGATAAGGTCATTGGGAGAAATACGCTCACCATTGAACCAGCGGAACTTGGTGTCCAATCCAAAACGTGCCGCAGCGAAAAAATTGCTTTTGGCATCGTCGAAACGCATAACCTTGGTCACGTCAGCTTGTTCGTCCTCAAGGCCGTTCATCAAGCCGATCCAGAATGTCGCATTCGCCATTTCATCTGGCAAACTCGGTCCCGCAGGCAGAATCCTGTTCTCGATACGAAGGTGCGGTTTCCCATTGTCTGAAATACCATAACACGGTCTGTTCCAGCGGTATACCGTAGAGTTGTGAATATTGAGCGCGCGCAATTTCGGAGTAACGCCTTTATTCATTTTCTCAAAAACATCTTCATCAATGTCCGTACTGAGCAGCACTTTAAAGCGCGCAATATCCTCATGGTATATTTCCACAAGTGAACGTCTCAGCCAGTCATTTCCAAAGGTAACCCGTGGGCTACGCTCACGCAGGTGCTCATTGAAAAGTCGAATATCGAGCGATTGTTGGAAAAGAGCAATGCGGGTTTCGTGCCAAAGTCTGCGACCAAAAAGCATCGGAGAATTTACCGCCGCAGCCATCACAGGGCCCGCTACCGCCTGAGCGACATTGTATTTAGAAACAAATTCGTCGGGCTTGATCTGCAGGTGAACCTGGAAGCTTGTATTACATGCTTCCAGCATCGCCGTTTTTTGTTTGATATTGATTTCATCAAGGCCGTCAAGGCGAAGCTCAAAGAAATCATTTCCACGCATTTGCTTGAGGCCATCCATCAAGGCATGATAGCGCGGAACTGGAGTAAGTTTTGAAATATCCACATCCGATTTACGGAGGGTAGGGAGAATACCTGTGAAGGCAAGTTCAACACCTTCGGCTTGAACGACTTTGAGCGCATTTTCCAATAAGCCTTTCAGCTCATTGTGCATATCAGAGAGTGCCTTGCCCTTAAAAACCTGGGGTGAAAGATTGGCCTCCATATTGAACATGGCAAGCTCAGTGGTAAAGGCTTCATTATCCACCTTCTTAAGCATTTCCAGATTCAACGCTGTAGGTTTTCGCGTCACAGGATCTACCAGACACATTTCCTGCTCGGCGCCAATACGCACAATATCAGATTCAAACCAATCGTCTTGCAGCATGCGCTCTAAAGCGTGAACATCCTTGAGCAGGCATTTCACAAAGGCATGAAGGTCTTTTTTGTCCTTCACCGCCTTGACGTTCATATCTCCCATGTGATTTTGTTTCTGTTAAATTTCAATCAAATTATAGAAAATTTCATATACCCCAAACAAATGCATAAAAAAGCTGATTTTTCGTTGTCAACTTGGAAAAAATGCTACCTTATGGAAATTAAAATAATGGTAGCTCTTTCAGGCAAAACCAAACTAATTTTCCATGAAAAACGCTTTTCTGTGGCTCGCACTAGCCCTCGGCATTGCTGCTTGTACCACTACTGCACAAAACCCAACCCCAATGCCCATCACTGATTATGCTTCCGCCTGGCGGCAAATCGACACGCTCGCAAGCGAAAACAAAGTCCGCGATGCCATGCTCGTCGCGGAGAGTATTCTCGCTAAAGCGCGTGCAGAAGGCGAGTCCGTACAAGAGGTAAAAGCATTGCTTCACACCTTTTTATTTTCTCAGCCTACTGAAGAAAAAGCAGACTCCCTTATTCTGGCAAAGCTAAACACACAGATTGCTGCCAGTGAATTTCCCACCAAGAATCTCTTGCATGCCTACATGGGGGAATTCTACTGGAAGTATTATCAGCGCAATCGCTGGCGCTTTCATAACAGAACCAAAACTCAGGTCAAGCCAGAGGACTTTGAAACCTGGGACACCGAAACCTTGATGGAAGCGGCTGGAGAGCAATTTGTGCTTGCCCTTGACCAGCCTGACAAGCTATTTGCATTACCCATAACGAAATACAAGCCGCTTCTAAATGAAGGGCATGAAAGCGAAAAGTATCGACCGACGGTGTACGATCTACTTGCACACCGGGCGCTCGACTTTTATGCCAATACCGAAACTAG
>JBGCFB010000355.1:0-14749 GCA_045106685.1 Bacteroidia bacterium
CTTCGAGGAAGCTGTAGGTACGGGTTTCACTCGTTTGGGCGTATAAGACAGTGAGCAGGAAAAGGGTTGTTAGGAGTAATCTCATTTTGGGTCAAAAAGTTGGTGAATAAATTATGGTCTTTAAAATCTACAAAGCTTTCATATCTAAGTCCCTTAAAAATTCCTCAGCCGATACAACAAACCCCGCTGAATCTTTTACAGAAAAAACATTAAAAATGTACCCGTTATCTATGGCATAAGGAATAAATTGTTCTAAGCAGTATTGTAATGGAATTTTCACTTTTTCACATTCCTCTCTCCATTCAGAATTATTTAAAAAGGAATCAATAAACCCTTCGTCTGGCCATAAAGAAAACATTCCAGCATTTCCATCGACCTGAGTTAAGAAAAAGTCTCCTTCATTATCAAGTATTGAATAGCAATGCTTTTTCTTAATAAAGCTCTCAAGAAAGAATAAGTATCTATCAAATGAAGTAGCTAATAGAATTTTTTCTCTCTGTTCGGTTGATTCTTGTCTTTCCATTATAAGCCCAAAGCTAGACAAAATCACAATTAACATAAGTGATATTTATTTTTAGCAAAATACTAATAAAAATAAATACAGCGCGTATATTTGCCTCATGCCTAACCCCCATGATACCTACTTTCGGCATTCTTTTAGCAATTCGGAAATCGCCCGGGATTTCCTGGTGCATTTTGTAAAAGATGACATTGTGCCCTTGCTCGATCTGGATACACTTACGCTTAGCGAAACTTCCTATGTGGATGAATCGCTGCAATCTCATTTTTCAGATGTGGTCTACACCTGCCTACTGAAGCACGAGGAAGTGAACATTTCAGTAACGATCAGTCTATTGCTGGAGCATAAAAGCTATATTGATCATAACATCCATCTGCAACTACTTCGTTACCAGCTAAATGCTTGGGAGCATCAACAAAAAGAAACTCCAACGGGTGACTTACAACCCATAATCCCAATCGTCATTTATCACGGCGAAAAGCACTGGGAGCAACGAAAGTTTGTTGATCGCTTTGGCGGTATTCCACCTATACTAAAATCCTTCATTCCAGAGGTTCACTATATCTTTCGCCATCTAAACCAATGGTCTACAGCTTCCATTGTAGCCTTACAAACTGGCTGGATACGTAACGCGGTTTTGGCACTCATCCATGGTCGAAACCCTGAGGCCGTCGTCCAGCATATCGCAGACATTTTGAACCTAACTCCCCAAAAACAGTCATCTGGCTTTTTACGTACGACTATCTTATATTTGTTTACCGTGAATGACGTAAATACAACTGCTATTATGGACACTTTGGATAAATTACCTCAAACCGTACAACGTAGTACCATGACGATTGCTGATCAGTTTCGTGCAGAGGGGCGCGAAGAGGGACGCCAAGAGGGACGCCAAGAGGGACGCTTTCAAATTCAACTAAAAACCACTAAAAAAATAAAAAAAATGGGTTTAAGCAACTCCGAAATTGCAAGCGCAACAGAATTAACTGTAGAACAGATAGAGCAAATTTGCAGGGAAAACAATTTATAAAATAGAGAATCGGTTCAGCCCATATTCGACATCCTATTATGGACACTTTGGATAAATTACCTCAAACCGTACAACGTAGTACCATGACGATTGCTGATCAGTTTCGTGCAGAGGGGCGCGAAGAGGGACGCCAAGAGGGACGCTATCAAATTCAACTAAAAACCACTATTCATTTCAAAAAAATGGGTTTAAGCAACTCCGAAATAGCCAAAGCAACAGAATTGACAATTGAACAAGTAGCGAACATTTGTAGGGAGAACAATTTATAAAAGAAACTCAACAATAAACACAAAATGCCAACCCCAACAGGTTGGCATTTTGTGTTTATACACCTAGCCCAACACCCAAAATCTCATTACCTTCGCAGCTCAAAATATCTTCACATGCACAATAAAGCGATTCTCATTATCATGGACGGCTGGGGAATAGCCGAAGACCCAAACGTGAGCGCCATCGCTCAGGGCGAAACCCCTTTTTATGATTATTGCCTTCAGCACTATCCTAATATTCAACTGGAAGCGAGTGGTTCACCCGTTGGGCTGCCAGATGGGCAAATGGGCAACTCGGAGGTAGGTCATATGAATATCGGGGCAGGGAGAATCGTGTACCAAATGCTCGTTCGTATAGGGAAGTCAATGCAGGAAGGTGATTTTGAACAAAATGATACCTGGAAAAATACGATTGCATATTGTAGAGAAAACAACAAACCGCTCCACTTGATGGGTTTGCTGTCAGATGGAGGAGTTCATAGCCATATCGATCATGTGAAAGGCATTATTCGCCTTTTGGCGAATGATCCGCTCCCGGCTGGAGTATTTGTACATGTCTTCTCCGATGGGCGCGACACAGCGCCACAAGGGGGCGCAGCTTATGTCGAAGACCTCGAAGCATGCATGCAGGAAGCAGGAGTCGGCAAGATAGCTTCTATAACGGGTCGCTATTTTGCGATGGATCGCGACAAGCGCTGGGAGCGCACCCGCAAAGCATATGATGCAATCGTTCACGGCAAAGGCGCGAAGTTTAGTTCTGCCGCTGATGCGCTGCGCGATTCATATGCTCAAGACATCACCGATGAATTTGTAGAACCAGTTGTGATCACAGAAAACGATCAGCCCGTGGCAACGCTTAATGACGGCGATGCGGTGCTCTTCTTCAACTATCGCACAGATCGGGGAAGACAGCTTACGACAGCATTGACGCAACAGGACTTTCCCGAGGAGGAAATGAAAACCTTAGACCTCCACTTCACAACTTTGACGCGCTACAACGAAGCCTATAAAGGTATCAACGTCATTTTTGAATCAGGCTCTATTGCAAACGGCTTAGGAGAATGGCTTTCCAAGCATGGCAAAACCCAGATCAGAATAGCTGAAACGGAGAAGTATCCGCACGTTACTTTCTTCTTCAACGGAGGAAGGGAGAAGCCGATGGAAGGTGAAGAGCACCTGTTGTGTGCGTCGCCGAAAGTCGCGACCTATGACCTTCAGCCTACCATGAGTGCGTTCGATATTCGCGATGCAATTATCCCACGACTTCAAGCCGAAGATGCGGACTTCGTCTGCCTCAACTTCGCTAATCCAGACATGGTCGGTCATACCGGCGATATGGATGCAGCTATCAAAGCTTGTGAAACGGTCGATGCCTGCACAAAGGCAGTCGCTGAAGCTGCTGCTGAACATGGCTACAAAGTGCTTATCACGGCAGACCATGGTAATGCTGATCGCATGCGTAACCCAGACGGAAGCCCTCATACTGCACATACGACTGTGCCTGTGGCGCTTAGCCTAATTGACCCAAAAGGTACTTTTACTTTTACAGGACAAAACGGAAAACTTGGAGACCTCGCTCCTACCATTCTTACGCTCATGGGTCTGCCGATTCCAGCGGAGATGACAGGAGAGGTTTTAGTAAATTCATAATTGAAAGTGCATAGTAGAAAGTTAAAATTTCCCCAATTTCAACTTATTACTATGCACTTTGAACTCTGATTTGAAATCAATTACCGAAACCGCACACTCAACAGTGTAAGGTCATCATGCACTTCCACGCCTTCGGAGAAATACGAAACGTCCTGGCGGACTTTATTAACAAGTGCCTGACTGCTGTCTCCTTTTGATGACTGCAGAAGCTCAGCTAAACGGTCATTGCCGTACATCTCTTCGCTGAGGTTAGTTTGCTCGACTACTCCATCGGTAAACATGAGAAGGACATCGTCTTTCTCAAAAGTCAAGTTGCCGCTTACTACATTCAGATCAGGCATAATCCCAACGAGTGCTGCACCTGTGCTTAGTTCAGTTAAATGGCCTTTTTCAGGAAGAAAAAGTGGGTAATTATGTCCAGCATTTACATACTCCATTTCACGGGTTTCGCTGTCTATTTTTCCCAAAAACAAACTAATAAAGCGCTCGCCCTGTGTTACCTGAAATATGATGCTATTGAGCTCTGTTACAATTTCGATTGGATCATCGCTCTGTGCGCACAGGGCGCGGAGATTGGCTTGCAAGTTTGACATCAACAAAGCTGCCGCGATTCCTTTCCCGGCGACATCAGCTATACAAACAAACGTATTTCCTTTGCCACGCTTGATCACATCAAAGTAATCTCCGCCGATTCGGTGGTGAGGAACGTTAAATCCCCAGACATCGAATTCGCGAAAGCGAGAGAAATCCGAAATCAACAGTTGCTTTTGAATCGTCTCGGCGACTTCGAGTTCGCGACGAAGTGATTCCTGGCGAAGCTTTTCATTGACGAGTTGGCGATTGCGAATCGCAACATTCATAATATTGCCCAGTGTCTCGATAAAGATCAGATCATTCTGAGTCTCCATCTCTGAGTCGGCAAATTCGGCTACAACAAAAAATGCACTGGGTGCATCGCGATTCATGATAGGCACGACGTACTCTGCGCCCAGGCTGGCAAGATGAGGAGCAATACCCGCGGTGACTTTGGTCGTTTTAGTATAGAGAATCAGTTCCTCCAATGCCTGAACCGAAAGCTCATCAAATCCAAGGCGCATGCCTTCGCGCCACTGGTCTTCAAATTCATAGAAAAACGTAACCTTACGCACACCTAATTGAGCTCGCAAAACATTGCGGGCAATAACACTAAGCTGGTCAGCATTGGTGTCGGTAAGATTGATCGTGCGGAGCACATCCAACATTGCGTCGGCTTCAAGGCGTTTGAGTTGAAGCAAGCGATGTGGGTCATCCGTTTGATACACGTTTTTCATAGCAGGACAAAATTAGCAGAAAAAGCCAATGCTTACTTACAAAATGCGCGAAATGCCGTAATTTAACGTCATGGATAAGCCCATTCTATTAATAATCACCCTTTTTATATTTCTTTTCGCCTTCTCCTGCCAAAAACAAGAAGCGAAAACTCAGCAAAGTACTACACACCAAGCGCGATCACTTGTGCCCAAAAAGGGTGCTTTTAGCATTGAACGTCCCCATCCCTATGATCTTCAGCGCCCCACCAGGCGATTTGTTCTTCCAGCAGACCTCATGGAAGTTTCCGCATTAACCTACGTTGATGAGACCCACCTTGCGATGGTACAAGACGAAAAAGGGAAGATTTTTATTTATGATATTGATGAAGAAGAGGTACAAGAGGTCAATAAGTTTGCTCAGAAAGGGGATTATGAGGGCATCGAGATTGTAAACGGAATCGCCTATGCACTTCAAAGTGATGGAGATGTTTTTGAAATAAAAGATTACCTGTCAGAAGACCCCGAAGTAGAAAAATTCGAGAACAAACTAAGGACCAAAAATGACACAGAGGGTCTGGGTTATGACAAAGATTCCCACAGTCTACTTATAGCATGTAAGTCTTCTCCACATCTGGAAGAAGCATCAGGATATAAAGGGAACCGCGCAGTTTACGCTTTTGACCTGCGCACCAAAGAATTGCAAGAAAATCCTTTCATTTTAGTTTCCCTCGATAGCTTTCAGGTTAAAATAAAAGAAGGCCCAATTACAGAGTTTTCCAGAAAAGTGATTAGCTCCTTTGGAGGTGAACTTACATTTCGCCCTTCTGGAATTGCGCAGCATCCTATGACCGGTCAGTACTGGATTATTTCTTCTGTAGGAAAGACGCTTGCGATAGTTGAAAAAGGAGGCGAAATCGTGCATGTAGAACGCTTGCGGCCCGGCATCTTCAACCATCCTGAAGGCATCTGTTTTGCACCCGACGGCACCTTGTATATTTCAAATGAAGGAGACGATGGCGTGGCTACTATTTTGATGATGCAGCTGCCTTAAGCCAATCTTTCCTACTCAAACGATATACTTTACAGTCATCACCGTAGAAGTCCCGGTTTTCTACAAAGACAAAACCTAGCCGCTCATAGAATCTATGCGCTGCGGTATTTCGCGTAAGCGGGTCTATGAGAATCGCCTCAACCTCAGGTGGAGCAAAACACCGCCCAAAGGCTTGTCGCATCATCTCACTTCCGTAGCCTTTTCCCAAATCTTCCTCCTCTCCTATCCATATATCGATGGCCCGCAAATGTGGTGGCACCTCTCCCCAATAATGGGTTTCTTCCAATAATGGATCGATGATCTGCACAAAGCCGATAGGGCGGCCGTCTAGCTCAGACATAAGTTGCTCGCGCCATACTGGATCATGCGCCAATTCCTTTTCCCAATCCCAGTCTTCATCTGCGGCACCAGATGCGATTACATGGGGTTTTTCATCCCAATAGCACAACAAAGGCACATCGGAAAGCTTGCCTGGGCGGAGTATGATTTGCTTATCCCTATTCATTTTGAACAGACTTGTATGGTGAAATCATGAAGTAAAAAATGCGTCATATATCGAATTGGAGTGTATGATGCTCCAATTAATATCAGCATACAGGTTACCAAAATGTATGCTATTAAAAGTCCACTCAGAATTCTGATTTTTCTACTCTGAATTCTGCACTCATGCTATCGCTAACGCTTCTATCTCCACCAATAGCGCCGGATCGATAAGCGCTTTTACCACGACCATAGTCGCCGCTGGGCGAATATCACGAAAGAATTCACCGTGAGCTTTTGCTACTTCTTGCCAATGTGCAAGATCAGTGATGTAGATACGCGTGCGTACCACATCGCCCAGCGAGGCTCCTGCCTCTTCAATCGCCTTTTGGATAATGTCCAGCACCAGGCGCGTCTGCTGATAAGGCTCATCTTTGTATTGCGGTTCACCATCACGCATGGCAGTGGTTCCTGCCACTTCGATGCGATCACCTATGCGGACAGCACGGCTATAGCCAACGGTCGCCTCCCAGGGAGCGCCGGATGAAATGTTGATTCTTTTAGGGTTTTTTAGCATCGATTAAAGAAGTTTTATAATTTGGCCAACAGGAAAGATAAATGCGTTTTTCCTTACAAAAAAGCCACAAACATGGGATTTTTTAAAAAAATAGGAGACTTTTTCAAACGACTCTTTGGCGGGAAGACCAATAAGCCTACCGCTCCGCCGGTAGTCATCACTCCAACCAAACCGAGGCCCACTCCTCCCCCACCGCCGACACCAGATCTGGAGGCTATCAAAAGGACCAAGGGGAAAGCGCTGCTGGAAATAGAACGGATACGCACAGTAGGCGATGTTATACATGGGCGAGTATCGCTGGAAGGTCAGTCGATAGCGCAGTGTTTGGAATTTGTTTCTGATTCGGCTCCTGTAGGCGAACATCGCCTCCAACTTCGCGAATCAGGCGGCCTGCATGCGACTTACAGTTTTCGCTATCCTGACATGCACGACGGCCTCCTCCAAATTGGCGACAAATTTGCTTACCTCCGCACAGGAACCGAAGCCTCAGATGCCAGAGGCGGTATCGTCCTTGCAGAATCCATTCAGGAGCAGGGAGGCACCACCAAAGCGCTCGGCAGCGATCAGGCCTATCGCAAGGTTTACCCTCGCCTGAAGGCTATGCTCAAAGACGGCGAAGCGGTTTCCATACTAATTAGTTGATTTGGTGATTAGCTTATTTGATGATGAAAGGCACAAACTTTTTTGATGTCATCTTAATCAGCTAATCCTCACATTATCAAATCAGCTAATTAACCACCAGCTAATCAATAATCATCAAATCAGCTAATCAAGAAATGATACAAATCAAATTTGGAACAGACGGATGGCGTGCAATTATTGCGCGTGAGTATACTTTTGACAACCTCGCGCGTGTAACCGATGCGACCGCCGAATGGCTCAAAGCCAATTTTGAAAACCCAAGTGCTGTCGTTGGCTATGATTGCCGCTTTCAAGGCGATCTTTTTGCTCGCCACGTAGCAAATATTTTTGCCAATCAGGGGATTAAGGTATTTCTATCGCCTGCCTTTGTAAGTACTCCGATGGTATCACTCGCTACGGAGCGTAAAGGCGCAAGCGCTGGTATTGTTATTACCGCGTCTCATAATCCTCACACGTATTCAGGGTATAAAATTAAAGGTGAATATGGTGGCCCGGCATATCCTGCGATCATAAGTGATGTGGAGGATCGTATTCCAAATCATGTCAATACCTACGAGAACCGCTTTGATGAATTTGTAAAAAGCGGCGCTATCGAGCACCTCGATATGGAGCGGATGTATATTGATCATTTGCAGAAGAGCTTTGATCTCGACCTTATCCGCAAGAGCGGAATCAATATCGGTTACGACGCCATGTATGGCGCAGGCCAAAACGTGATCCGTGAGATTTTCCCAGAGGCGCGTCTCCTCCACTGTGAGTTCAATCCTTCCTTTATGGGCCAGGCTCCTGAGCCGATTGAGCGTAATCTCAAAGAATTCCAATCCGTTATTCGTGCCGAAGGCATTGACGTAGGGCTTGCCACTGATGGTGACGCCGACCGTATTGGTCTTTTTGATGAAAAAGGAACCTTTGTAGACTCACACCACATCCTTCTTCTTTTGATCCAATATTTAGTCAAAGAAAAAGGCCTCAGTGGAAAAGTTGTCAGCACTTTCTCCTGTACTGGGAAGATTAAAAAGCTTTGTGATCACTATAACCTGCCTAATCAGGTGACCAAGATCGGCTTTAAGTATATCTGCGAAATCATGCTCAATGAGAACGTGATCGTAGGTGGCGAAGAGTCAGGCGGAATCGCTATTGCAGGGCACGTACCGGAGCGCGACGGCATCTTTATTGGGCTTACGTTGATGGAGTTTATGGCAAAAAGCGGCAAGAAGCTTACCGAACTTGTACAGGAAGTGTATGACATGGTAGGTTCATTCGCTTTTGACCGAAACGATCTTCACATCACAAATGAGAAGAAACTAGCCGTAATCGAGCTTTGTAATTCAAATCCTTATACCGCTTTCGGTGATTATCCAGTCGAGTCAGTAGAAAGCGTAGACGGCGTAAAATTCCTTTTGGGGAATGATCGCTGGGTGATGATTCGCCCTTCAGGTACTGAGCCTGTCCTTCGTGTGTACTGCGAAGCTGAAACACATGAGAAGGTTGCAGAAATTCTAGAGCAGGCCGTTGCAACCATTATGGCCTAGGTGATGTCCTTATTGTTGTAGAGTCGCAAATCATGCGCCTCTACAACGCACATCATCAACCAACAAAATCCAAAAGCGATGAAACACTTTCTTACAATTACGCTCTTTGCTCTGGCATGCATTTCTGTTCTATTCGCAACGCCTCTAGCTGAAGGTACCAGCAAGTTTTCTGGAATCAGACTCGAAGGTTCTGCCACGGTAAAGCTTGTTCCTGGAAACGGCTATTCAGTTCAATACGGCCCTAAGACAAACAAGAAACAGCTTCAAACAGAAATCCACAAAGGTATTCTTGTGGTTTCTGGATCAGGTGAAATAACAGTCACTTTTGACCGAAACTCACTCAATATGATACAGCTTGCAGGAAGTGGAGATATTATTTGCAAGGAAAAAATCACTCCTAATAATCTGGCTATTTCGCTAGAAGGTTCTGGAGATATTGTTTTATCAAATGTACAAGCCAACACAATCGCGGTTTCGCTAGTCGGATCAGGTGATGTTAATCTTGCAGGAAACGTATCAAATGCTGCTTATGCACTCGAAGGAGTTGGTGACATTTCGGCTGAAGACCTAAAAGCAAGCAATGTGTCAGCAAGCTTAAATGGCAATGGCGATATCCGCCTTCATGCTACAGAGGCACTGACAACATCCCTTACTGGAAACGGAGATATTCATTATGATGGAAATCCTCAAATGACCCAGAATTCAAAATCCGGAGAAGGAAAGATCGTGGAGCTCTAAGTAAAGATTCAAAAGTTTGCAGAACGTAAGTTTTGCTGTATTTTGCCTGCACAGGTTCTTCGACTATGTCGGAACTGGTGCAGGCATTTTTTTAAGACTAACATAAGCATACATGGACATCACACATATACAGCCGGCCGACTACCGGTATGACGGAAGCAAGAGCTTTGCAGGGGCTGGAAAAAACACTTCTGTTACTCCTTTTTATGAAGGTAAAAAATCATACAAGGAGCAACTGGAAACATTAAATGATGCAATCGACGAATCACAGCGACGGATGTATGCCGATGATCGCTACGCCATGTTGGCCATTTTCCAGGCGATGGATGCAGCGGGAAAAGACGGCACCATCCGACAAGTGTTTTCAGGTGTGAATCCGCATGGACTGCAAGTGTCTGCATTTAAGAAGCCGAGCGACAATGAGCTGGACCACGACTATATGTGGCGCTGTGTCAAGCGTATGCCTCAGCGAGGTCGTATCGGTATTTTTAACCGCTCATACTATGAAGAAGTACTCGTCGTTCGGGTTCATCCTGTAATCATGACAGATTACCAGCGTATTCCTTCTGAACACACCTCAGATGTAGACGCTGTATGGGAGCAGCGATTTGAAGATATCGCCAACTTTGAAAAGTTCCAGGTACGTAATGGAACCCACATCGTCAAGTTTTTCCTTAACCTTTCACGCGATGAGCAGCGCAGTCGCTTTATCGGCAGGATAGACGAAGCTGAAAAGAACTGGAAGTTCTCTGAAGGTGATGTAAAAGAGCGCAAGTACTGGGATAAGTACATGGCTTCATATGAAGATATCGTGAACAAAACGGCGACTCCCGATGCTCCCTGGTATGTTATTCCTGCAGATGACAAAAAGAACATGCGCCTGATTGTAGCATCATGTATGCTCCACGAAATGGAGCGCATGAAGACTTCCTACCCGGAGGTATCTGACGAGCGCCGCGAAGAACTAAAAGGCTTTCGCGATGCTTTGTTGAATGATTAGTATGAATGTTTGGAGTTGTGGGTTTTGCGTTTTGAGTTCAATCATTTTACAGGACAAAAACTCAAAACCCCTAACCCTAAACACAAAACAAGTCATTATTTTCTACTCAAAAGACACAACCGTCCAGCCATCGCCGCCCATTTCGATAGGAGCGCTGGCTATCGACTTTGCCTGAGGAATGTCACGGAGGAATCCGCGAATCGCGTCCCTCAGCACACCTGAGCCTTTTCCATGCAGAATGCGAACCATGGGCAAGCCGCCCATAATCGCGGCATCAACATGCTTTTGCACATTGAGGAGCGCCTCTTCGGCGCGCTGTCCCATCACATCGATGTCGATGCGCGCAGTGCTTGCCCGCCTGGTCGGCATGCGCACGCGACCAGTATCGGCAGCCTTCGGCGCTTTCACCTTCACTAGTTCCTTCACTTTAACCGTCAGGCGCAAACCGCCCGAAATAACCACCGCCCTATTCCCCTGAAGTTCAGCGACTTCACCTTGGGTTTGGCCACTTTTCCATTTCACCCAATCACCTACAACCGGAACGCCTTCCAACACTTCGATTTTGGCAGGGACATTACGCTGCTTCTTAGGAACCGCCTTTGGAATTTTGCTTTCATCTATATCAGGAGCAATTTCTTCCAGCTGCTTTCTGAGCTTCTTGGTGTGTTCCTTGTCAGCCTGCGTCTCGCGGATTTCGCGAATCGTAGCTTCAATCTTTTTATTGGCGTCTTTGATCAAACGCTTGGCTTCTACCTGCGCTTCCTGAATCAGGCGCTTACGATTCGTTGAGAGTTCTTTTTGGAGGTTTTCGTTTTTTTCTACTAAACGACCCAACTTGATATCTTTTGCCTTTTGCTCCTCAACCAATCGATCCATCTCCTGATTTCTGGTTTCAAGCTGGCGTAGCAAGTCCTCCGTACTGAGCTGCTTACGTCCCATCTTCTTTCGGGCTTTCTTCAAAATGCTTTGATGTACACCTACACGATGTGCAATTTCAAATGCATATGAGCGTCCAGGCAAGCCTGTTTCCAGGCGATAGGTCGGCGCAAGCGCTTCCATATCAAAGGCCATCGCTCCATTGGAGATGCCTTCATGGCGCGCTGCAAAGTCCTTGATATTGCCATAGTGCGTCGTGATGACTCCGTAGCCCTCGCGGCGCAGAAAGCGCTCCAGGAAAGCTTCAGCGATCGCACCACCCAATTGAGGATCAGTTCCTGAACCAAATTCATCCACCAGGAATAAGCCATCTTCGCCCAGATGATCACCCATCAGGCGCAATTGGAACAAATGAGAAGTGTAAGTCGAAAGATCGCTCTCGACCGACTGCTCATCGCCAATATCCATAAAGAGCTGCTTGAAAATGCGAAACTCTGATTCAGGAGAAGCTGGAATCAGCATACCAGACTGAAGCATCAATTGTAAGAGGCCAACCGTTTTTAATGAAACAGATTTCCCACCTGCATTTGGGCCCGAAATAATCAAAATCCGCTGTTTAGCATTCAACTCAACATTGAGCGGAATGACCTTCATCGGTGATTCTGAAGCTTTTGCTTTCAGTACCAATAGCGGATAACGTCCGTCGATGATGTTCAGGCTATGCCCTTGCTCCGAAAACTTGGGTTTATGTGCATCCAGATGAATAGCGAGTTTTGCTTTTGCCCTCAACACATCAAGCCGCGTCATCGTCTCGCAGTAACTCTCCAGTTCTGAAATCTCAAAAGCTAACTTGCTGGTAAGATCCTGGAGGATGCGAATGATCTCGTTTCGCTCTTCTATATGTAATTCTCTGAGTCGGTTGTTGAGCCCCAAAGCCTCGGTAGGTTCGATAAAAACGGTATTGCCCGAACTGGAAATATCGTGCACAAAACCTTTGATACGGCCCTTTGCGTCTGCTTTTACGGGAATAACCAATCTGTCATTACGAATCGTAAGCTCTGTGGCTTCCGACCATTTATTCTCACGCGCATAGCGCAAGGTCCGCTGAAGTGATCCACGCAATTCTTTACCCGCTGAAGCTTGTTCCCTCCGTAACTCCACCAAAGCCGGAGAGGCATTATCGCGCACTTTTCCCCGCTCATTGATCACGGCATCTATCGCTTTGATCAAGTCTGCATTAAATTCCTCACGATGCATCATACTGAATAATCGCGGGTATTCTTCCTGGCGAGCCTTGAGGTAACTGCGCACATCGCGAATGGTCATCATCCAGCTGCGTAGCTCGTGGAAATCTTCGGCATTCAGCCATGCTCCTTCCAGCTTCGCTTTAGGGAGAATGGAAGAAGTGTCGCTGAGTTGATTGAGCGGAAATGGCTCATCACTTCGAAAGATGAGCGTAAGCTCAGCCACCAGTTCGAGTTGCCTGCGTATCCAGCGGCCATCGGACTTCGGTTCGATTTCTTTGGCGCGTTCACGGCCTGGCTTACTCAATGCAAAGCGTACGACTTCGTCACGAATCTGCAGGAAGCCCAGCTTTTCAAATGTATGTTCGTTGTATAGTTTCACGATTATTTCTTCTCCGATTCGATAGCTCTGGCGCGGGTGAGTGCGTGGTTCAGCGAATCGATCATGTGGGTGTAAATGCTATCCATGCGTTCAGGATGGGCGAGATAATACTCATAAGAGGCTAAAAAGGTTTGATGATCGATTTGTTTGTCAAGCAGTAGTGAATCGATTAGATTTTGTTGACGTAGTTTTGCATCGATTCCCTTTTGGAAATCTGCCGTGACGATTGCCTCGGCGAGATGTACCTCCATGAGAACCGATTGCATCGTTTCTTCAGAGAGAATTCCATCGGGAACAGCGGGCTTGCTATTGCAGGCACACAGCACAAAAAATACGATCATCCATTTACGCATGGCACAAAGGTACAGCATCGGCGACAAAAAGCTTCAAAAACTCGTGGTCTTATGGGCATTGGGGGAAGCTGGCCTTGGTGGCTTGATCCACGCGACTGGTTTGCCGATCACCGGCTTACTTGTAGGAGGCTGGGCGATGATCTGTCTTTCGTTGATGGCAAAGCAAGGTGCACGGACCTCCGATTATTTTGCGGCTTTGGCTCAGGTCCTGATTATCAAGGCAATAGCCTCTCCGCATTCACCGCCTACTGCATATTTGGCGGTGAGTTTTCAGGGATTGATTGCTGCATTATTCTTTGGAAAAATGCCCTGGAAGCTTGCAGTTGGAGCGACTGCAATTTTAACCATGGTAGAATCCGCCGCTCAAAAACTCATCACCGTGACGTTGATTTTTGGGGGTTCACTATGGAAAGGTGTCGATGCCCTGGCCGCCAAGGTAGCCAGTAGTCTGGGTTTTGAGGTAGTTACAGGAGCGTCATGGAAAATAGCCGCCGCATGGCTCGGCGTCCATGCATTATTCGGCGCGGTGCTTACGGTCTGGATTTGGCGTTTACCCCAGCAATTGGAAAGCCTCCCACCCATTGAGCTACAAACTCAGCCTCAGGAAAATTTGGCACAAAAGAAAACCCCAAGCTGGTACTGGCTGTTACTCTGTATACCTGTTGCATTATTGTTCCTTTTACCTGAGAAACAAGCCTTGTTTGGACTGTTACGGCTGGGAGCCGTTTTGCTATTATGGTTTACAGCGGGAAGATGGTTTATACAAAAACTGCGAAACCGCTTTCAAAAGCGTGCTGAAAGTCATCGGCATGAGGTGCAGGAAGTTCTCGACGCATTGCCTCATTACCGCCAACTTGCGCGCGCTGCCTGGAGTCAAAGTAGCACCATCGCGTCTGGACCGCGTCGCTGGAGTACTGCTGCTTTGTTATTGCTGAGACATAGTCTTTCTTGAGATCATTATCAATGTGGTCATTTGTCATTGTTGACATCAGCTGTCGTTATTTTCGTCTTGAAATGATTTGAGTAATAAACCGTCCTTAACCTCTGTCAGGTTCCAACCGCCTCACCACCTTGCTTAAAGCGCTGACAGAGGTAGGACGACAATAATGGAAATCT
>JBGCFB010000356.1:0-2908 GCA_045106685.1 Bacteroidia bacterium
CAAAATCGATTTTGATGATCAGTTCATTTATGATGAATTAGAGAAGCAAATTGGGGATAGAGATATTCCATTTGTAAGGCTCATGAGGAAGGATGCTATTCCAGTGTTTGAAAAATGGGCAGCGAAGGTGGATAAGACGGAATATTAATGATTATCATGTTTCGTAGGGGCGTTTTGCAAAACGCCCCTACGAAATAAATCAAACCGTGATAATCATTATTAACAAACAACAAAGGCATGCGGTTCATCCTACTTTTGATAATAAGCATCTCCTCTCTTCAGCTTTGCTACAGTCAAAAAAACATAAAGCCAGATAGGCTAATTGAAGACTTTGATTATGCTGTTCAGGAATTGCACGCTCAACACCAGGGCTTTTATCACTACCTGAGCAAGCCGGAAACAGACACCGAAATCACCAAGCTTAGAAACACCCTCACAGAGCCGAAAACAAAGCTAGAGTTTTATCAAACGATCCGAAAATTAGTAGCCTTGATGAACGAAGGGCATGGTTCGGTAAAATTGCCAAAATCCACCATGACCAAAGTCGGCTTATCAAAGTCATTTTTGCCCATAGCATTGAAATATATTGAAGGGAAATGGATAGTCACGCAGAATTTTGGTGAGGATATTCCGGCTCTAAAAAAAGGCATGCGCATCGTTTCCATTAACAATGTGGCCATGGAGGACGCTTTCCAAAAACTAGCGTCCCTCATTGCTACGGATGGATTTAATACCACCTCTCAATATCGATGGATGGGCGGCCTCAATTTCTCCCTTCTATATAGACTGGTTTATGGAGCAAGTCAAAACTTCACATTAGAAGTAGTGGAACGTGGCACCTCTGAAACAAAAACGATCCAGATTCCAGCCGTCAAGTTTACCACTTTCAAATCCAAAACAGCCAAGTACCAAAGCTGGAAATTTGACTACACAAAGTTTCTATTTAAGCAAATAAACGATTCCGTCGCCTATCTCAGCATCCCTAGCTTTTCAGCTGGAGAGATCGATTATGAAGCATTTTATAAAAAACAATTTCACGCGATAGACTCATTGAATATCAAACACCTTATTATTGATATTCAGGCCAATACAGGCGGAGAAGAAGGAAATGAGAATTTGCTTTTTAGTTATTTGACAGAAAAAAGAATCCGCAAATACACCCGAGCCACGATGCTTCCTGGCCCATTTCAAAAAAGATTGAATCACAAAAGCATCAAGGCTGATAAGTGGGCTATGAAAGATTCACTCGCAGAACGAGGCGAGTACACATTGTACAGTGATTATTATTCAGACCTTGGTTACCTGCCGCCTAAGCTCGAGCATATTTATAAGCATAAGGTATATGTGCTGATCAGTGGCCTGACATTCTCAGGCGGAGCTGAGTTTGCCAGCATGATCAAAATGACTGACCGGGGAATTTTCATTGGTCAGGAAACAGGCGGCACCTACGATGGTAACGTCAGCAGCTTTAACGAAACCGTCAAGCTTCCCCATACCAAAATCAAGATCAACATTCCCATTGTCCATTATCAAATGCATGTAAAGCCCTCCGAGATTGGAAGAGGCATTATTCCTGGCCACCACGTTCCCCAGACCTGGGCTGACTATTTGAACAAAAAGAATACGAAATTGGAATATGTGCTTAGGCTGATTGCGGGGTGAGGATGAATAAAGTGTTGCAACAGAATGGTGGTTAGTTAAAAACAGACAATGAAAAAATATTCAAGCAAGTTTCTAAAACAGGCGCATAAGGAAAGCATTTACCACGAAGCTAGCGTTGTAAAAAGCGCGCTTTGTGGCTGCTTTCATTGTGAAGAGATTTTTAAATCAACCGAGATATTCAAATGGACGGATGAAGGTTCAGGCAAAGAAAAAACAGCATTATGTCCAAATTGTGGAATTGATTCAGTATTGGATGACAAGTTCCCAATTCAAGACAAAGATTTTTTGAATCAAATGAGGGAATTTTGGTTCTGAGAACCAGATATTGCTATCTCAAAATGCTATTTGCCTTATCCTTTCCTTCAAATCTTCCCACGAAATAGTTGGGACTGAACCATTGCCGAAGGCAACTGTGCTTCAGCGAAGCACAAGATTGGTAGCATGCATTAAGCATGCAAATACCGCTTCGGAGAAGTGGGACGTCTATAGTCTCACTTCTCCGAAGCGAAAACAAGAAACCATTTGTGACTACCGACCTTAAGCTCCGCTGGAGCTTTTCCGCCAAGGCGGAAACAATAGGAAGAACGTATTTGTCATCAAATTACATATTGCAGGCCTTAGCCTGTATTAACACTCGATATGACAACCTTTTTGGACAAGCTCATTATCAAATTAATAGAGCAAATAACGCAGAATCATCACATTTGCTATTGCTAAGATTCGCCCACTACCCTACTTTTGCACTTTCGTAATTAGCGCATCATCAAATCTGCTAATCAACACATCAGCTAATCATCAAATCAGCTAATCAAACAAAAATGAGCATTTCCAGGCGTGCCGCAGACAACATTCGCATCCTATCTGCCGCAATGGTAGAAAAAGCAAAATCGGGGCATCCCGGTGGTGCTATGGGAGGAGCTGACTTTATCAATCTCCTGTATACAGAGTTTTTACGATTTGATCCCGATAATCCTACCTGGAAGCATCGGGATCGCTTTTTTATGGACCCTGGTCACATGTCTCCTATGCTGTATAGCCAGCTTCATCTGGTAGGTAACTACACGATGGAAGACCTGGAGAATTTTCGCCAGTGGGGAAGTCCGACGCCGGGTCACCCTGAAGTCGACTTTAAGCGTGGCGTGGAAAACACCTCTGGTCCACTCGGCCAAGGCCACGTGAACGCGGTCGGAGCTGCCATCGCTGAGCGCTTTCTCGCTGCTCGCTTTGGAGACTGGACCACGCACAA
>JBGCFB010000357.1:0-39226 GCA_045106685.1 Bacteroidia bacterium
TCAAGTGCTTCATCAGGAATCTTCTCAATAGGATCAGCCAGCGAAAAGCCAAATGCCTGGGCTATTTTGCGGAGCTGACGAAAATTCCAGATGTCGCGATATTCACCCAAAGGTGCGATACCGCCACGGTTGATGGACACTTTTGGGTCAGGGATCAGTTCGCTATCATCTACTTCAAAGACTTCTCCCAAACCATTACAGGTCGGACATGCGCCATAAGGAGAGTTGAATGAAAAAGTATTAGGCGAAGGAATATCATAACTAATGCCACTTTCAGGGTCCATGAGATTTCGGCTGTACCAAAATGTCTCTTCGCCTTCGTACGGCATCAGCAGGACCGTTCCGTCACCGGTATGCATCGCTTTGGATACACTTTCGAAAAGGCGCGACTGCCCTTTACTGACCTTCACTCTATCTACGACGAGTTCGATATCGTGGATTTTGTAACGATCGAGCTTCATGCCCTTTTCGATATCAAGCACTTCACCATCTACCCTCACAAGCGTGTAACCCTGCCGGCCAAGGCTTTCAAACAGCTCACGGTAGTGGCCCTTACGCGAGCGTACGAGTGGTGAGAGGACGTACATTTTTTGCCCATCAAATTTCTCCTCAATCGCTTCGACAACCTGCTCATCGGTCATCTGTACCATACGCTTGCCAGTCTTATGCGAAAAAGCATCGGAGGCACGGGCGTACAGTAGACGAAATAGGTCATAGATTTCCGTCACGGTCCCCACGGTTGAGCGGGGATTACGGGAGGTTGTCTTTTGCTCGATGGCAATTACCGGGCTTAGTCCTTCGATCTTGTCGACGTCAGGACTTTTCAGATCGCCCAGAAATTGGCGGGCGTATGCAGAAAAGCTTTCCAGATAGCGTCTCTGGCCTTCGGCATACAGTGTGTCGAAGGCTAAAGAGCTCTTTCCAGACCCACTCACGCCAGTAATGACGACGAGTTTGTTGCGTGGAAGGCTTATGGTAATATCTTTCAGATTGTGCTCGCGAGCACCGTAAATGTCAATGGTTTCTTTCTCCATGTTGGAACATGTTGCGGAGGAGCCGCGAAATTACGGAAAAAGTAGGTTTTTCAAGCCAGGGACATTAACTTTAATATAACAAAAGGGAATAATTTCTGACATGACAGTTTCCGTTCTGGGTTGCGGCTGGCTTGGTGCTCCTCTTGGTTCCTATTTGGTTGAAAAAGGTCTTGAAGTAAAAGGCTCAACAACCAAAGCGGGAAAGATGCGCCTAATCGGCCTTGATGGTATCGATCCATACCTTATCAAACTTCATCCTGATACTATCCAGGGTGATATCCTTGCTTTTTTAGACACCGATGTTCTAGTGCTTAATTTCCCACCAAGTGCTACCGGGCAGCCTATTGAAAAAGCTTTTCCAGCTACGGTAGAACGGGTTTTGGGAGAAGTAAAGAAAACAGGGCTTCGAAAGATTCTTTTTGTCTCTTCTACTTCTGTGTATGGTGATCAAGCAGGAAAAACCGTCACGGAGGCTACTCCATTGGAACCGTCTTATCATTCTGGCAAAGCGTTATTGCAGGTAGAAGATCGCTTGCGTGATGATGCAGACCTGGATGTCACAATTCTTCGCATGGGTGGCTTGATCGGTGGAAATCGTCAGCCTCATTTATTTTTAAGGGGGCGAAAGGACCTTCAGGGTGGCAATATGCCCGTCAACCTTTTGCACCAGGAAGATGCTATTCGCGCAATTGCTGCTATTATTGAGCAAGATTGTTGGGGGGAAACCTTTAATGTGGTAGCTGACACACATCCTCTACGGCGCGAGTATTATACGACTGCAGCAACACGTCGAAACCTTATTCCGCCTCAATTCGTGGCGGACACTTCGCTCTCAGGAAAGACCGTTTCCAATGCGAAAATCAAGACAATGCTTAACTTTGAATTCAGGTATAACGATCCCTACCTTATGTTATAGGTTGGAATTGCCACTTTATCAGACGAAATGTGTAATTTGATCGTTCATTCAGCTCGCCTATGAGTCAAGCAAAAGCCCTAATATCCGAGGCAGAGGAATTTTCTCGGCCATTTCTCACGCAATGTGAAGAGATGGGATTGGAGTTTCATACAACCCGCCACACCGAGCATGTAGTTGAAGCAGTCGAGACGTTGTGTGACAAACTTGACGTTGAAGAAAATGTACGTTATGAAATAATTCTTGCTGCCTGGTTTCATGATCTGGGGTACACGTGTAAGTATATAGGCCACGAAGACGAAAGCAAGCGAATTGCTGAAGAATTCTTAAGAGGCCACGGCGCAGATTCTGCCATGATTGCCCGCATCAATGATCTTATTGAGGCAACCAGGCTTGATAATACTCCGGAAACCTTGCCTCAGATGATTATCAAGGATGCTGACTTGTTCAATCTCGCCACAGATGAGGCTCTGGATTACACCGCTCAACTACGTGTAGAATGGGAACGATTTTGTAAGCGGGAATATGAAGACGCGACTTGGTATGGGCTTAACCTTGATTTTTATAAAGAACACAAGTACTTCACAAGCTACGGCCAGGAAGTATTACACCCCAAAAAAGTAGCTAACACGGTGGCACTAGAAGAAAAGCTCGGGGCGCTTTCTACTCCTAAAAAAAAGAAGAAGAAAAAAAAAGCGCATAAAAAGCTTCAAAAAAAGCTGATCAAGCAAGAACTCGTGATCACCAAGTTGGAATCCAAACTTGAAAAGACCAAGGCTCAAAAGCCTGATCGCGGAATTGAGACGATGTTTCGAACAACGTATCGAACACATATTGCCCTGAGTGCGATTGCGGACAACAAGGCTAACATCTTGCTCTCGATTAACTCGATCATCATTTCGGTCCTATTCGGAACGATTATTCGACAACTCGACCTTTATCCAAACATGCTTTGGCCGACCATCTCACTCATGACGGTCTGCCTTATTACGATTGTCTATTCTATTCTTGCAACCCGCCCAAATGTCAATTCAGGAACCTTCACTCGTGAAGATATTCTAAACAGAAAGACGAACTTGTTGTTCTTTGGCAACTTCTTTAACATGCCACTGGATGACTATCAATGGGGAATCAGAGAGATGATGACGGACAGTGATTTTCTCTATGGAAGTATGTCTAAGGATATCTACTTCCTCGGTGTCGTACTCGCACGTCGTTTCAAAATGTTACGCCTGGCATATACTATTTTCATGTATGGCATGGTCGTTTCCATCATCCTTTTCGGGATTGCGATGGTTGCCACAAGCCAGAATTGGTAAGCGGTCGATTATCAAAAGTCATTCAATCATTTCGTTCTGCCATGTAACAAAAAACTGCATGCGCAGGTTTATTTGTCATTATGCCGGGAAAGTTTTCCTATTCCCAATTCGTGCATAATGACACATACTCCTACTATCCTACAAAAGCGATATGCAGATTCTCATTACAGGCGGTACAGGTTTTATTGGAAGCCATCTTGTCAAAAGCCTTACAGACGATGGCCACTCTATAACGATTCTTACACGTAAGGCTCGCGAGGGAAGCCGTTTGGTATCATACCGTGAATGGAATGGCAAAGAAATGCCTCCAGCATTGGGCTTCTATGATGTAATCATCAACCTTGCTGGAGCGAGTATCGCAGGAGGGCGATGGTCCGATTCCTACAAGCAATTAATCCTTGATAGCAGAGTGGACGCGACACGCGCCTGCGTAAAATATATCCAAGAGAGCCTGCGCAAGCCCAAGCTTTTCATATCAGGTTCAGCCATCGGCTATTATGGCATCGACCAGCGTGAGTGGGTTGACGAAACAGCCCCTCCTGCCGACGATTTTTTAGGCAAAGTGTGTCTAGCCTGGGAACAAGCTGCTGAAGGAGCTGGTGTCAGAACCGTATTTCCACGTACAGGCGTGGTACTCGGCAAAGACGGCGGTGCCCTTCCTCAAATGATCACGCCATATAAGTTTTGGCTTGGAGGGAAATTTGGTGATGGCAAGCAAGCATTCCCCTGGATTCACATTGATGATATGGTAAAGGCTATCCGATTTTTTATAGAAGATGAGGACACCGAAGGCCCGGTCAATATGGTGGCCCCGAATGCACCTACTCAGGCTGAGTTCTCCGAAAAACTGGCGCACGCCTTAGGCGTCATGGACTTGATGTGGGTGCCGAAATTTGGCCTGCGTATGATCCTTGGAGGCAAATCTGCCTTACTTTGGGGCGGCCAACGTGCAAAACCTTCTAAATTGAAGGAGTGGAACTATACCTTCAAATTTGAGGATCTGGAAAAGGCGCTTGACGATTTGATCTAGCCAATATCTGAACAGCCGTTTATCGATAACCCAGAAAGAGCCAAATACCAACGCCTAAAAACGGAACTAATAAGACTACGATCGTCCAAATGATTTTATACGATCTGGGCTTATCCTTCATGCGCCAGATATAGGCGATTGTCATCGCTGTGATAACGATCCAGAAGAGGTACCACCCCGATTTGAGGAAGTCATTAAAATCAGTAGGTAGTAGATCACGCATTTTTTCCGACGTAAAATTGACAAACAATCCATTCTCCGTTTGAGGCCCTGGCAACTCCTATTCCCGTATAGAGAAACTTCCCTTTCAAATTGACATGGTGGCCAGGACTATCAATCCAGCCTTTCAAGGCGTTTGGAGCTACGACTTTCGGTGGCCTTACTATACCATATAGGTTCTCTGCAGCTTTGTAAGGGAATTTTACGTAGCCCTTAACTGCTTCCACGCGCTTTTTAAAGCCATCATGTGAAAATGGAACACGACCCGAAGCGACATCTTCTGCATGTTTCTGTGCGATAGCATCCAAGGCGCTTTTTCTGCTTAATTTTACCAAACCCTTGCTGGCACGGTATTGGTTCACAACATAATGAAGGTGCGCAGATATCCGCTCAGCATTACTTGTAGTCTGCATATGGGACTTCCCATAATCATTCCCTACAAGCAAAAGCAACATAAGACAAAGAGCAATCGTTTTGCGTGCAATAAGCATAGTTAATCTGTAGTTCCTTAAGGATTTCGTTTCAAAAGTAGCAATTTCTCAACGCCCCAATAATTTCTTTATGATCTGGATAGTCAAAAAAACCGCCTTATTTACTCTGTTGAGCATGCTAAGTTTCGGACTTTTTGCCCAAACAGACACCTTAACTGCCCCCAGCGCTACCACACGCGGTGATATGACAGCGCGTATGGCATCTCCACGTACCGCTCATGGTGAGGTATTAAGGAAAAAAAGTATTCCACAGGACCTTGGCGGAGGCACAGTCAACGTCTACAAACTGGTAGTGGAGGATGTCTTTAGAAAAAAGAAGCACAGCTTTACTCCGGAAGACTTTGGGGCCAAAAACTTACAACTAGCCCGCTGGGTGGATAGTCGGTACTTCATGTTTATTGCGACAGACTACGTAGACATCATAGGCTATTATCTGTATGATACAGAACAAGACACTGTATACAAGTGTATCTATGAAGTAGGTGAAGCAATTGGCTACATCGCCCTTAAGCCAGGAGAAGTATTTAGTCCGGTGATTCGCGATGGCGAGGTAAGTGCCTATCTTACCAAGCCATGATATAAGTCATCACGCAGCCTTTCATTGCACATTCCTAGCCAGGGTATTTTCTGATTTTTTTGTACCAAATTAATCAGAACATGCAAGGATTTAGCCCAGTCAATACATCTAGCTCACAGCGTCTAGTCATAGCCAAGCATATTGAAGGTGTGTTGGAAGAAATACGCTCGCGCCAAATGCTAAAGCATGCTCCCAAGTCTGAGACTAGTATTTTAGATGACGCAACCCATGCATTTAAAAATGCGCTTATTGCTTCACTACTTGAGCCTGTTTTAAATCAATCTTGCCATTTAGCTACGATGCACAAGCAACAAGCATTGCTTCGCCTTACTCAAATGGACGCATAGTCTGATTATGGTTGCTTCTTAGGAAGCACAACTGTGAATGAAGTGCCTTCGCCTGGCTTGGATGCTACTTCCAACCAACCATTTAATGCTTCTACCTGAGACTTCACTAAATAGAGTCCAAGGCCAAATCCATCTCCGTCATGTTGGAGACGTGTGTAAGGTTTGAATAGCCGTTCGCGGTTAGTCTTCAGGTCAATCCCAAGGCCATTATCTTCTACGATAATTCTCACATTCGCCTCAGTCTCTTCGGTTTTAAACCGAACTGTTAACTCTCGGCTTGGGTCTCTGTATTTTATACTGTTACTCAACAGATTGTACACAATACTCTGCACGTACAGCTTTACAGAATGGAGACTTATGACTTCGAAACACGTATCAATCGTTCCTTTTGCTTGTGTGAGTTGATTCAGCAACTGGTGCTTGACATGATGAAACTCTTTCGTCAGGTCAGTATCTTCCCAAAGCTGACCAGAAGGGTGTTTACTTTTTAGTAAATCATTGAGGTCATCCAAATGCTGACGGAGATCGCCGACGGCATGTCCTAATAAGTTCAATAAATCGGGGTGATCGCTAGCTCCCATGTTCTCTCTGTCGAACAATCCAAGGAGCGCTTCCATATTAGCAAGAGGTCCGCGTAGGTCATGGGATACCATGTGACCAAGTCGCTGAAGCGAATCATTGGCCTGAGACAACTCATGAGAGAGTTGCCAAATTGCTCTACTTTCTTGAGCATGCGAATCTGTATCCGCTTGCATTGCGGTTCTTGTTAGGTAAGGAAGAATAGACATCTCGAAAATGTAGACGTATACAAATCAAATATGTCACAGCACACAAATATAGAAAAAGCCCGGCTGAGTTGCCGGGCTTTTTTTCGAATATTTTTGTATTTGTAATACTATTTATTGATCCTAGAACGGATCGGAGAACTTTTCGTCCTGAATAAGCTGCTTATCGGTAAGTGTTTCCAAAAAAGCGATAAGCGCAGTTTGGTCATTTTGAGATAATCCCAGGCGCTTAGCAGCAGGTTCATCTGTAAAATTCGGCTCAGCCAGGCGCCAATCAAGATGTTCTGAAGCTACAACTCCTTCGTTGTAATGATTTACAACATCCTGAAGATTCGCAAAACGGCCGTCATGCATATATGGCCCAGTCAGCGCGACATTACGCAGTGAAGGTGCGCGGAATACGCCTATCTGATCAGCAGTATGACTTCCTGCTCCTTCGTCTACTGGTGTTGATTCCAGGCCGACATTCGCCCAGGTTTCTTCCCATTGACTGCCCCATGGTGGCATCCACTGGCGCAAGTCGGGCCCATTGTGGCACTGGCTACAACCAGCGATTCCAAAGAATAAGTCCTTGCCTCGTTTCTCTACTTCAGTGAAATTGGCAAAATTAGACTCTACTCCTTCATCATAAGCGGATTGATAACTGGTCATCGACTTCAAAAACTCGGTAAGCGCACCAGAGACACGCTGCCGTGTGATTTCCTGATCACCATATGCTTTGGCAAACAATTCAGGATAATATCCTACGGCGTTTAGCTTGACCTCAAGCTCAGCCATATCTTCAAGGCCCATTTCGATGTGGTTCTGGACTGGAGCCAATACCATATCCTTCAGGTCTTTGGTACGCCCATCCCAAAAGAAAGAAGTCTGCGTAAGTGGATTGATAATAGACATGGCATTGCGGTTCGTGAGCGCACGGGCGAAGCCGGGACTCACCGCTTTACCATCACTAAATGCCTGATCCTGAAAGTGGCAGCCGGCACAGGCGATACGATTGTTTACAGAGAGCTTTTTGTCATAAAAAAGCACTCGCCCTAATGTTGCGGCATCATCATCGATACGTGAAGCAGCTTCACGCAAGTTTTCTGACACGCCGGTTTCTTCTGAAATAACCGGTGCATACGTGTAGGGCGTTCCGGGTAGCGTGGGTTGAGCTTGCTCAAAAACCTCCGGCGTACTGTCGCAAGCGACGAGTGCACAGGCTGCTAAGCAAATCATTGCTAGGTAACGCATAAGTAAAAAAAATTAAGTTAAGGAATGGAATGTTAAAAAATGAACGCGATATATATAGTAGCAGGCAAATGAATATTGATATTATTGCTCGTTACCTCTTCTATTTCATCATCAAATTGGGGAAAGTTTTGGAATAGCCTTGCAGACTCTGCGCTGGCTATCTGCCCGATCACAGATCCTTCTGCAAAGAGCGCAAGACGAGGTGTAATAAAATAGCTAAGCCCTATAACTGGGCCAATGCCAAGCCCTTTACTACGCTCTGCCGTTGTAACGACATCGAAGCCAGAGTCTACGCTTTGCTCATCATTTTGATAAAATGCCGTAGCATCAAGGCCCAGGCTTCCAACCAACTTTTCACCAAGCCGATAACGCTTTTCAAAACCAAGTCTCAAGTCATAGCGATTTTTGTAAAATATCTCTTTGTCGCCAAAACCTTCTAGCTGAATCTCTCTTCGGCTGTATACTCCTCCAAGTCCAAATCGGACGGCCCAGCTTTTACGGCCCCATCGGGCAGTGACCATATAAGGACTGGATTGAGAAAAGCCAGAGTCGTTGCGAACTGGAATAATCTGGCGTAACATCCAGTTACCGCTTACTCCTAGTTCCAGAAAATGAGCGTTCGCTTTCTTTTCCTTTGCCTTTTTCGAAAACTCGGGCAATTGGGCTTGCAAGGAAGCACACAGACTGAACAAGAGGATGAATATGAGGGCTGGTTTTGTCATATTAATATAGTGTGGGAGTTAATTTTAAAGAAATGGTGTGATTACGATTTTGGGCGATTCGGCAAATTTCTGAAACGCCCAATAGGACTTATTGTCCATCGTAAAGGAACCCATCGCACCTAGATTCTGAGGAGCGGGGTAGACTTTAAGGAGTTTAAATTGATCGCGATCATACACATACAACTTGGCAGGAAAGTCTACTGAAATTTGAGCGAGCATGCTTCCATCAGCATTAAAAGCCCATACGCGATTCCCCCCACGTGAACTATCACTTTCCATCACTGCGACCTTCTCCAAATCACCGGTGTTATATATCTCACCAAATCTTGACGGCATCATATATTCACCCTGAGGGTCCATCATGAGACTCGTAAATATTCCTTTTAGAGACGGGGTCTGCACAACACGTTCTTCTGAAAATACTCCTTCAGAATTATATGAAAGTCGATATCGTGTATATGGCTGGGCGACGATATTAATCGCAGATTCGCCAGGAATAGGGGCGATAAAATTGTAACGCGATGTGCCACCCTTGGACAGTTGCAGATAGGGCCCCCATGCACTGTCGGCTCTATTATAAGTTCGCAGAACGCTTGCTCGGCCATAGAGAAAAACAGCCTGCTTATTGGGCAGGCGAACACCTGATTCTAGTTCAGCGGCAGGCTTCTCCGCGATATGATTAGGGTGTAATGTCTGCGGATCATAAAAAGCGAGCGTACTATTTACATAGAGCATAAGTTCATCGCCTCCGCCGCCAAAGTCACCATACTCCATGATATATCTACCGCTCAGTTGTTCGCCAAGCGAGACTGATTGTTCCGTCGTTTTGGTATCGACATTATAACGTTGTAAGAAAAAAGTGCCTCCCAGGACTTTCTGATAAATAAAATACACCAGCCCATCTGCACCCACTATTTTACCTCCAAACAACCGGCCTTCGATCAGACAAATATCTTCGCGCCCGTCAATTACATTACTTGGAATAAATCGGTCATAAACTTGTGCAAATAGCTTGTATTTCCCTCCGTCTGAGAGGTTTGGAAGCGAATCAATAAACGTTGTTTGGTCTACTTCTTTACTAATAAACAACACATTCAAATCCCGAAACTGAATAGAGTCCTGGATAAGAAAATCGTCTTCATCCACTCTTACTAACCAGTAGCCTGAAAAGCCTGGGTGGTCTATAGCGGTCCAGGACAAGGTTGTAATGGAGCCATCCTGTGTGGCCGCGAGTGAGATAGGCTCAATATTATCGGCAGGTTCCAGATTAAGTTTTTTGTCACAACTGCTTACCATTACGATCAACAATAGCCAGTAAAACCCAAACTTCCCAGCGGAAATTGTGGCAGGTGACATTCGTTGTGATATGAAAGGATAAAAGGACATGAAGCGTCTTAAAGAAGTGGTGAGAGTACTGTTTCAAAGGTATTTTGGGGGGTGGTTTTTCGAAAAACCAGATAGTTTATGCCATCAATCCGGCATGTGGTTTCTATGAAAAATCCTGGCGATACAGCCTGCTTTTGGGCGAGACTAAAATCATCACGATTATAAAGGAATAGCGTAGCAGGAAATGCGATGGTGATCAATCCTATCTGATCTCCTGAACTCGAAAACACCCACGTCCGATTTCCGGAATTTGTACTATCGCCGGGCAGAGTTTCATGAAGCTTCAGGTCATTGACTCCATAGATTTCACCGAATCTTGAAGGCATAAAATACTCACCTTGTGGATCCATAGCCAAGCCTGTAAATATGCTCACAGGCGATGGCGTTACGTCATAGCCTATTTCGCTAATGCGGCCAGTTTGATCATAACGGCAATGATAGCGCAGGTAAGATCTTGAACTAAGAATAAGCTCCTGCTTGCCCTCTACATGTCCAATAAAATTGGTAATAAAGCCGCTTATGTTTGAAGGCAAATCAAGACTTTGTCCAAAACTGTTAGTTTTCCGATTAAATGGCGAAATGGTCCGCCCTCCTCCAGAAACTATTGCCAACTGATTAATAGCGGTTAATCCGACAGCAGACTCAATAGATGACACATTCTTATCCTTATAATTAATTGTAAGGTCGGTCGGATTAAAAAAGTACATGCTATCATTTAATGTAACAAGTAGCTCGGGGCTTCCTGTTCCAAAATCACCGTACAACAGGACCGATCTGTTATTAATAGAATTCCCCAAAGAGCCAACATGCGAAATACGTTTTTCACCAAAATCATATCGACTTATCTGGAAAGTGTTCGTAGTGGTGTTTTGATTAATAAAAAAAGCGCCACCTCCTCCCCCGGCAACCTTCGTAAAGAAAACCCGGCTAGGTATCACGTGAATTTCTTTTTCACTTTTGACAGTATTACTCTGAACAAACCGCCCGCTTATTTCAGCAAAAACCTGATAGCGATCTCCATCCGAGAGGATCGGAATAGAATCAACAAAGCTGGTATTGCTTGCGTTCTGCGTTTTGAATAATACCTGCTTTTCCAATAATTGCAGCGAATCTTCTATCAAGACTTCGTCATCGGATAAGAGCACAAGCCAATATTGCCTGAAGCCCGGATGGTCGATCGCGGTCCAGTTAAGTGTGGCGACATCATTGCTGATCGTTGCGGACAAGGTGATCGCTGCGACATTATCTACAGGTTTCAGGTCTAGTGGCTTATCACAGCTTGTAAAAACAAGCAGTAAAAAAGTCGTAAGTATGAATATTGACCTTAGCATAGGTTTTAGTTAGGAATCGTCGCCAGAATGGTAAGCCTTGGATTTGTATTTCTTCGGATCATCAAATAGCTATTACTACCGATCCTGACCGCACGTTCAACCAATATATCTTGAGATAATTGGAAATTGTAACCTTGCTTGAGGTCGTCGCGATCATAAGTTGCCATTCTTGACGGATTAAAACTGGATACAATAGCGAAAGCATTTCCGCTACTATTCATTCCAAAAGCCCTGTTAAACACAGAAACACTGTCTATTTTCAAGTTGTATACTATTTCAAGGCTTTCCGTATCAAAAATATGTCCTCGGTTACTCGCCAGGAGATACTTTCCTTGAGGGTCCATAAATGGAATCTCCGAAATTATTGTCCCAGGGTGCTCCTTAAAACCAATTCGAGTAAATGTTCCCGATTCATCAAACGCAATTCTAAAAAGTCTCCCGACAGATATCCCCACGATGAGTTCATTTTTTCCAGGAACTTCGGTGACCATGTTAAGCGTAGAGCTAATGGTATTCCCAATAATAAAATTAGGTGACCAGCGATTATTGCCGCGGTCAAACTGAATAAGCGAACTACTGGAACCGTACAGGACAGTCAAGCGATTGTTGGAAAGCCAGAGCATAGATTCAGGAATCGAGAAAAAGCCTTCGCTATGATTTAGCTCCAGTGAGACGGGGTCTAAAAAGTCGATTTTACTAAACCCATTATAGAACGCTATTTCCGGACTCCCTGAACCGAAGTCCCCGTATGTGATTTCAGCATTGGTGTTAATAAACGTGATCGAAAGCTCAGCAGAAATACTATTCGTATTCAGGTCGTACCGCCACAACTTAGAATCACCATTAATGAGGTCTCGTCCTACGAAGAAAAGAGCATCATCACTCCCTGTAATAAGGAAAGCAGACTGCCTGATTCCAGGAAATATAGCCGATTGCTTCCTGCTTTTTACCGCGTTGCTCCCTACCAACCTGCCACCTACCTCGGCAAACACTTTATAATAATTCCCTTCTCCAAGGTTCGGGATATTGTCAACAAAACTAACCGAATCGGGGTCGCTTGTAGAAAACAACACATGCGATAGCACAATGTCAGTAGTGTCAGAAAAGATAGTCTCCGAGGAATCGACATGAAGCACTATGTAGCGACTAAAGCCCGAATGGGCTATTTTACTCCAACTAAGGATCGCTTCTTCACCATCATAGTTTACTTCCAGCTTAATAGCTGAGATATTATCCTCTGGTTGAAGCGTAAGCGGCTTGTCACAGCCAATCAAAACAACCAGGGCAATGAATAAAATGCGAGCCTGGAAACGCATGTGGTTGGGGGTTGTAGGTATAATGACGAAGAAAAAAGCATTTACGCTGTCCGATGGCAGTAAATACTTCAACTAAAAAAGCATTTTGTTTAATAAAAATGAGAGACAATTTTTAGGCTTTTTGGAAAAAAATAGCCCAATGTATCATCACTATCAGTCAGGAATAGCCAGATAGCGAATCCGGCTTCTTTGCCCATCATGAGTCAAATAAGTGAAGTAGGCTTGCTCAGTTGTATGAACGACCCCAAGTGATCGTTGGATTTCGGTCACTTTGGCTTTAGTTCTCAGACTGAAGTCATCGCAGTTATATAGGATCATACTATCCTGCGCCGAAAGCGCAAATAGTGTATTACCGTTATGAGAGAATCCGTAGTCCTTCATCGTAATATTCTTCAATTTATACGTTTGCCTAACGGGCGCATACTCAGTACTAAAAATGTGTCCCAGGCTTGATAAAATGTAATATCGGCTCTGCGGATCTATAACGATCCGGGTGTATCGTGTAGAACCTATACCTCCTATGCCACTTATCTCACTGGGGTCAATCGAAACTCCATAACCGGCTCGCCCAGCTTCATCATACTTTACAATATTGACATCATAGTTTGTCCAGTACCAAATTTCCGTTTTTCCTG
Source organism: Bacteroidia bacterium (assembly GCA_045106685.1). Classification (GTDB taxonomy): domain Bacteria; phylum Bacteroidota; class Bacteroidia; order J057; family J057; genus JAUIGE01. Next base: position 13,339 of record JBGCFB010000357.1, read on the forward strand.
GCAGGCTCACCAAATCCCCGTAAAATCCCCATCGCCAGTTTGAGTTATAAAAGGTATCCTGCCAGGTATTTGTAGCGCGTGAGAACACTTGCACGCTGGTCGGGAAGCTAGCGGGTATAGCCAAACGATTAATCACCGGCATGTGGCATATGTCACCCGTAAGAGTCGTTAATCGATGCGTATGCTTGACTTCCAGACTTACTTCGTCTAAAAAGTAAATACTCGTATTTCCATCGTAAAAGGCAAGCTCATTCCCATTGCCAAAGTCGCCATATTCTAGTCGAGTAGCCAGTGCAGCATTAGGCTCCAATTCGATGACAACACTTGAACGTTTGAGTGTTTTGGTAGCGATGTCATGACGGAATACCGCTATTTTTTCCAATCCTTCAAAATGCCCGATAACATAAAAGCAGCCTTTCCCACCTATCAAAGGATTACCCAAATAACTATTGTGGGGGAATATAGGCAACTCACCATAGGATGCTTCGCTCTGAATTTGATTACTCGATAGCAGTCGCCCTCCTATTTCTGCAAAAACCTGATAAGTGCCTTCTCCTTGAATATTAAATGTCTGTGGAATTAAAAACTGTGTGGAGTCTGCATCAGGCGTAGAAAACATAATGTGTTCTGGAGCGATGTCCTCACTATTTTGAATAGAATCTAAGCCTAGAGGTAACCTTACAAACCAGTAGCCACCAAATGCCGGATGTTTCACCTTTGTCCAGGAGAAAAGAGCCTTCGTATCATCTGTTGCTTTTTGTAGCGTGAGCGCTGAGATATTATCCTCTGGTTGAAGCGTAAGCGGCTTGTCACAGCCGATCAAAACAACCAGGGCAATGAATAAAATGCGAGCCTGGAAACGCATGTGGTTGGGGGTTGTAGGTATAATGACGAAGAAAAAAGTACTTACGATAGCAGTAAATACTTCAACTAAAGAAGTTTTTTGTTTAGTAATGATCAAAGACAATTTTGAGACTTTTTGGAAAATCCTCTCTCGTTATAAAATGGTCAAATCGCCCATAGCATCGTGGACAAAGGTTCGATTGTATTTGTAACAAGAAGATAAGCTTGCTTGTCAATTCTGATTATCTTTCTAGGTGCAAAGCCTGACAATAGCGTCTGCTTATGCGACAGTTTCAAATTCGATCTGGCAAAAACATAGAGAACACTGGGGTTGTCATTAGAAGCTAACAGAATTTCTTCGCCCGTGCTGGAGAATCCAGAGCACTTGGCAACTTTCGAGAATTGAGAAGCGACCGTTGTCAGGGCTTGGAAATTTTGCGTAAAAAAGAGCCAACCAGTAGGATTAGCCAAGCAATATCGCCCTTGAGGGTCAATTTCCAGAATGGAAGAATTGATATTAGCATTAGGAACGGTGGAACTCGTCAAAAGAGAAAAATTCCCTTCCCGATCATATGCCAATCTCCCAATAAATCGAGGATAGCTGAACAAAACAAGTTCATTTTTACCAGGAATATTTTGGACCAAATCAAAGCCTGTCGGAGTACCTTCAGTGCTGTAATTGAATGGTTCCCCCCATTGATTCCCATTTCGATTAAAGGCTTGTATAGTATTTGCTCCTCCAAATACAACACCCAACATCCCTGTAGGAAGCGCTAACATTTCGTAAACAAATCCTGCTGTAGAGATCGTTTCATTTACTGTTAACGTCTGAGGGTTTATAAATACCAATGACCCGATTCCATCATCGTAATAGTAGAGAGCAAGCTCTTTTTCTCCCGTACCAAAATCTCCAAACGCCATTTCCATGGTTCTTGAGGTTTTGATTAACGTCTCCTGCTTTTCTATCCTTTTTTGTTCAATATTATAGCAAACCAGAAAATCGTCTTCTTCAAGTGGATTTGTCAATCCAAAATATAGAAAGCCGTCACCACCTATTATCTCATCACCAATAGCCCTTCCCCTTATGCTGACAAGGTCGCCTTTAGATGCTTGCTTGTTACTCGATATCCAGCGATCGCCTATTTGAGCAAAAGCTTGATAAAAAAGCCCATCACCAGCGGGCACATAGGTGCTGTCGATATAGCTGGTTTGTGAAGAATCTGAGGTTGAAAACAACACCTCAAAACGCCTTATATCGATACTATCTTTTATTTCAATTTCATCTTCCGGAACCCTCAAAAGCCAGTATCCCTGAAAATGTGGGTGATCAACTTTATCCCAACTAAGAATAGTTTCATTATCTACCTCATGAAATTCGAGCAGGAGCGCAGGTGTGTTGTCGTCTTGCTCAAGTTCGAGCGGCTTATCGCAGCTTGTAATGGAAATAAGGAATAGGCAAAACAGCAATAATGATAGATAACGCATAATCAGTGGTGATTAATAACAATCACCAACTACGCCAAAAAATCTCCCAAAATCTATGGGTACTGTTTTTTTGCACTAATATTTCAACTCTCCAAAATGTCCCTGGAGTGTTAATTCATTCTTGTCAGCAGCTTCACATCGGCCTACGATCTGAGCTTGCAGCCCAAGGCCTTCGGCCATTTCGATCATGGCTGGAGCCGTAGCCTCGTCGGTGTAAATTTCCAAACGGTGACCCATGTTAAACACCTTGTACATTTCCTGCCACTCCACACCCGAAGCCTTCTGAATCATGTCAAATACCGGTGGCACTTCAAAGAGGTTATCTTTGATGACATGCAGGTTATTGACAAACTTCATCACCTTGGTTTGCGCTCCACCTGTACAATGGATCAGGCCATGAATCTTGCCGCGATACTGATCGAGGACGGGTTTCATCAGCGGCAAATAGGTGCGCGTAGGGCTGAGCAATAATTTCCCAACAGGAAGACCAGTTCCTTCATGTACATCGGTCACCTTATGCGGTCCGCGATACACGAGGTCTTTAGGAACTTCAGGGCCGTATGTTTCGGGATACTGAGCGGCGTAGCTATTATGTAGCAGGTCATGGCGACCATTGGTGAGGCCATTGGAGCCGATGCCTGAGTTGTAATTGTCTTCGTAATGTGCTTTGCCGTAACTTGATATTCCCACGATCACTGAGCCAGGACGAATGTCCTCGTTGGTGATGACTTCGGCGCGCGGCAGACGTGCGTAGGCGGTTGCGTCATAGATGATGGTTCGTACCAAATCGCCCACATCGGCGGTCTCGCCGCCAGCATTACGCCCCTCGATGCCATGATCACTCAGCATATCGAAGAAGCGTTCCATTCCTTCCAGAATCGCGGCAAGCACTTCCTTCGGAATGCGGAAAGCATTACGTCCGATCGTATTTGAAAACACAAATGGGCCGACTGCACCTGCGCAAAGCATGTCGTCGGTATTCATCACGATGGCGTCTTGCGCCAGATCGCGCCACACATCCAGATCGCCTGTTTCTTTCCAGTACAAATAGGCTAGCGACGACTTTGTCCCGGTGCCATCAGCATGCATGATATTGCACCATTTTTCGTCACCACCGAGCATGTCGGGGAGAATCGTACAAAAAGCATTCGGGTACAGCCCCTTATCGAGCTTGCGAATGGCAAAATGAACATCAGATTTACCGGCGGAAACGCCCCGGCGGGCATAGGCATCAGACATGTGGATGAATATTTTCCGCAAAGATAGGGGAGCTTTTAATCCTTTAAAAATTTAGAATCACTCGTCTGCAATCTCCAATCCATTATGTGCATGATAGATTGGAGATTAGTGAAAGGAGATTGGAGACTTTTGAAATAGATATGCTTCAGAATAACGCTTGTAAAAGAGCCATGTGCAGCAACCTAAAGCACAATCTCTCGCGTGCCGCTTACGCGTATGCCTTGGTCTGCCAGCGTCTTCACCTTTGCAGGATTATTGGTGAGCATCGTCACAGATCGTACGCCCAGGTCCTTGAGGATTTTTGCGGCAGCACTAAAGTTGCGAGCATCGGACTGAAAACCGGCTGACTCATAGGCATCTGCTTGCTTCTCGCCCTGGCGCTTGAAGCGTACGCTGTTGAGCAATGCAAAATGGCCGTTTCCTTTTCCTTCCTGGTCCAGTAATATGATAATACCTCGTCCAGCTTGTTGGATGAGTTGCTGCGAAATATCCATTTGCTCCTGACAATCACATTCTATACTGTTAAAATAATGCCCAAAGATGCAGGAGGAATGCACGCGGCACAGCAATTCTTCCGCACCATCCAGTTCGCCCATCGACATGGCAATCGCTTCTTTTTGCCCGTCATAATAAAGCGCCTCATTAAACTGTCCGAAGCGGGTTTTGAGATTTCCTTCTGCGAGTTTGACGATCATGTTTAGTTTGGCTATTATAAAATTAAGATTTCCTCTTTGCGCCAGGCCATAAATGGCCTGGCAATAATAAAAGTATTAGGCGCTAAAGCTTCGTGAATATTGATTGAGGCTTAAGCTTGCAAAATAGTTTCTTGTGGCTTTAGCACTTATTCATTTCACTATTGCTTGGTCTTTCAAGGCCAAGCAATGGGGTGTGGCTAATAGCCAACCGCCAGGCCATAAATGGCCTGGCAATATTAAAAATATCAGACGCTAAAGCTCCATGAATGTTGATTGAGGCTTAAGCTTGCAAAATAGTTTCTTGTGGCTTTAGCACTTATTCATTTCACTATTGCTTGGTCTTTCAAGGCCATGCACCCAATAGCTAGATTATTCTCATATGAAAAGACTTAGGCCGAGTCAAAGCCTCATATCCAAGGGAGGAAAGCGTGCAGCCTCTACCGCTATTTTTCACACCAGTCCAAGCCAGTGAAGGATCGAGATAATCGCAGCGATTCATAAAGCAAGTCCCCGTTTCAAGCTGATCGCCCAACACAAGTGCCTGATCGACATCACGTGTCCAGATCGAGGCCGTGAGCCCATATTGGCTATCGTTCATCAGGCTGATGGCCTCATCATCATCCTTCACAGCCATAATCCCTACGACAGGCCCAAAGCTTTCTTCCTGCATGATTCGCATCGAATGGTCCACATCTGTCAGGACTTGCGGTGCCATGTAGGGACTTTTGGGATTATGTTTTGGAAAAATAGCAGGATCGATCCATGCTTTGGCGCCTTGTTGGATGGCTTCGTCTATTTGGTTTTGGACAAATTTCGCAGAAGAAGTCCGAACCATAGGCCCCAGTGTGGTTTCTGGGTCAAATGGATCGCCCAGAACATACTGTTCTGTCAATTTCACAAAACCTTCTACAAACGCATCAAAAATAGTTTCATGAACATAGATGCGCTCAATTCCACAGCAAGATTGGCCCGAATTAAAGAAAGCTCCATCGACCAGATTTTCGACGGCATGATCGAGCTTGGCATCTGCGCGCACATAGGCAGGGTCCTTTCCGCCTAGCTCCAGGCCGGCATGAATAAATCGTGATCCGATAGCGCGCTGCACCGCTTCGCCGCCACCTACCGATCCGGTGAAGGCGACATAATCGATCCGGTCATCGGCAATGATTTCCGCAACCTGTTCGTGATCGACATGTAAGTACTGAAAAACGCCATCGGGCATACCCGCTGATGCAAAAGCCTCGCTGTAACGCTCTGCACACAGCGGTGTCTGAGTGGCGTGTTTAAGAATCACGGTATTGCCAGCCATCAAGGCAGGAATAATCGCATTCACAGAAGTGAGGTATGGATAGTTCCAGGGCGCCAGCACCAGCACTGTTCCGATAGCTTCCCGCCTGATAAAGCGCTGAAAGGAATCACTCGATTCTACCGGAATATCGGCAAGCGCCGAAGGCGCAATATCGATCATATGATGCGCCCGCTCCGGCAGTCCGCCTTTCACTTCAAAAGGCGTGTAGCGCAAGGGGCGGCCCATTTGCCAGGTGAGTTCCTCCGCGATTGCATCTGCATGCGTTTCGAAATAGGCGACTGCCTTGCGGCAGATTGCAGCGCGCTCTTCAATCGAAGTTGCCTTCCAGGCCTTTTGGGCCGATTTTGCTCTGGACAAAACTTCCTCAATCTGCCGGCTATCAGCATATGATCGCTCGGCGTAGACGGAGCCGTCGATGGGACTTATGACGTTAAACATAATCAGTTTGCGTGGATGGAGTGGAAAGTGCCTAGTAGAAAATTCAAAGTGCAGATTTTTTCAATTTTTTACTTTGAACTATGCACTTTGAACTTGAAGCTAAGCGCTAACCGAATGGTCACGCAGCGCATCATTGAGCGATGTCTTTTTGTTGGTAGATTCTTTGCGTTGGCCGATGATCAGCGCGCAAGGCACCTGAAAGGTTCCTGCCGGGAATTTTTTGGGAATCGTTCCTGGAATCACCACGCTGCGCGGAGGCACATAGCCTTTGTATGTGATCGGCTCAGGGCCTGACACATCGATGATATGAGAAGAGGCGGTCAAGACGACATTGGCACCAAGCACTGCTTCTTTTCCTACTCGAACTCCTTCTACGACGATACAACGGCTTCCAATAAAGGCGTCGTCTTCGATGATGACCGGCGCAGCCTGTACCGGCTCAAGTACTCCACCAATTCCTACGCCACCGCTGAGGTGGACGTTTTTTCCTATCTGCGCACATGAACCTACAGTAGCCCAGGTATCCACCATGGTACCGCTATCAACATAGGCTCCAATGTTTACATAAGAAGGCATCATAATCACCCCAGGCGAAAGATATGCACCAAAGCGTGCTACCGCTGGTGGCACTACCCGTACGCCTTTTTCGGCGTAGCCTGTTTTGAGCGCCATTTTATCATGATACTCATAAGGCGGCAATTCTATCGTCTCCATCTTGCGGATTGGGAAATAGAGGATCACCGCTTTTTTCACCCAATCATTTACTTGCCAACCATCTTCCGTGGGAGTGGCGCAGCGAAGTTCACCGACATCAAGAAGATTAATTACTTCTTCAATGGCATCAAGGGTAGATTGCTCCTGGAGCAAGGATCGATCCTCCCAGGCAGCTTCAATACGAGATTGTACAGTCATAAAAACAATAATTCAGTTGCGGAGCAAGTTACAGTTTTTGGCTAATATTGGGCATAATCCCGTGTGTGTTGCTGACCTTATCTCGCTTATTTTCCCGCACTGTCATGATTTGGGGGTCTTTCCTGCTTATAGGATTGGCCCTTGTGCTGGTTAATGGCTTTGGCGAGAAGCCCGTAGAGACCTCATCTCAAGTCTGGATTACAAAAGGAAAATCACTTTCTCGACCCGATTGGATCACCAAAGGCTACCAGGAATTGCTCAAGGAGTCCCCGGACGATCTCCATTTACATGCTCAGTATATTTCACACCTCGACGACCATAATGATTCGCTGAATAAAGCAATTGCTTCATATTTTGTTATGGCACAAGGCCGCAAAAAATACCGACGGGCACTTGGAAATATTTGCTCCGGACTGATCTATAACAAAAAACGAGACTACCTCCGCGCGAAACTTTGTTTCAATCGCGTTCGCATGCGCGGCCTCCCCTACCTCCACGCCGGAATCGGCGACGCCGAAGCAGCTCTCAATCGCTACGACAAAGCCGAAGCTGCATACAAAACAGAGTTGGAGCTTGACAGCGGAAAACATGTAGCTGCTGCTTTCCATGGATTGGCAAGGCTCTATATCCGGACACAAAAAAAGGATTCGTTGTGGAAGCTTTGGGAAAATCCTGAGGCAAAACCCTATGTTCCACATAACGCCATTAGGGCAGAGGCATTTCGTCGAGGCGAGTTTGTTGATTATGGAGTCATTATTTCGCAGCGATTGTTTGACAAATTTACCTGGTCCGGCTTTTTGGCGGCGCTACTTGTCACAGCAGTTTGGCTGGCTTACTTATTACAGCTCCATATTTTTTCAGCAGGAAGTCGACGCTTTATTGCCTTTGCTTTTGGCCTGGGAATGCTCATGAGCGTCGCCACCTATATAATGAGCGATTTTCAGCATTTTACGTTGGGCCTTGAGCCTTCAGGAGGCTGGCTTGCGTCCTGGTTGTATCATGTGTGCGCAATAGGATTGATCGAAGAATTTGCCAAAATTCTTCCCTTATTATTGATTATTCAATTTCGTCGCTCAGTGAGGGAGCCGTATGACCTGATTCTTTATGCTTGCACCTCAGCGTTGGGTTTTGCTTTTATTGAAAATGGCTTGTACTATGATGGACAGCATCTTCATATCATCCATGCACGCGCCATGACCGCAGTAGTTGGGCATATGTTTCAGGCTTCGCTGATCGCGTATACACTTGCCTGGAGACATATTCGTGCGCGACGATTTCATCCCTGGCTTGTCTTTGCGGGTGGTCTTATTCTAGCAGGAATTTGGCACGGATCAGCCAACTTTTTTCTCCATCAAGGACTGCGTCTCCCATATTTAGTACAACTGACACTGGGGCTTTATTTGTGGACCTTATTTATCAATAACACGCTGAACGCATCGCCCTTTTTCGACAATCGGCTACAACTTTCTCCTCGGCGTCTGATGAGTTTTGTGATGCTGGGACTTACGGCGATTCTCGTTTTTGAATATCTGCTCGCAGCCTATCACTTCGGACCTGACGAGGCTAATATGCAATTAAAAAAAGCCGCCCTCTCAGGCAGCTTTCTTATCGTCTTACTCGCCTTTATGCTGAGTAGATTTCGTTTAAAACAGGGGTTTTGGCGTCGGTTTTGATCTTTGTGCTTGGTCTTGAAAGACCAAGCAATAATATTAGGTAGTGACGCTAAAGCACCAAGGATATTCTATGGGCTTTAGCCACTGTATCTATTACTATCGCACCACCACCCACACAGGCTTCGCCCCTCGAAGGCGCAGACAATACATTCCCGGGCCTGCTTCTATACGAAAGCGGTAGACATTGCTTTGAAGCAGCTCGACTTCCGCATCGATCTTTTTGCCCAAAACATCTACAAGCGAATATCCCTGAAAAGGCACATTGCCCATATCGACCTGCCACTGTCCGTCCAGCGCCGGATTAGGATAAACCTGAACACGAGGCAGCTCATCTGCAATGCCTGGTGTGACGAAGTTGACTTCCTTTATAATCGTATCGCTTCCGCAGGCATTCTCCACGATGAGCTGTACAAAGTGCCGGCCTTCTCTGGAGAAGCTGTGAATAAGTGAAGCGCCGCTTCCTGTTCCTCCATCACCGAAGTCCCAGCGAAAGCTTCTTCCACTCATGCTATCAGTAGTAAATTGAAAGCGGTAATCCCCTGGCAACCACAAATCGGCCTCATGACTAAAATCTGCCTCTGGCGCGGCGGTGTCGACCTCAACCGCAATCGGAATACGCGGAGTGGCGCAGTCGCCTTCCAGGCGTTCGCCGTAATGATAAAACACCCTTCCTTGCCAGTGGCGTGGAAAGTATAGTTGCCCAAACGTATGGCTCACGCCTTGTCCGGCATATACCTCCAGCACTCCTTGCTTGAAGGAAGCGGCATTTGCTGCACGCTGGTAGCGAAGGCGAATATTGGAACGCGTCATATGCAAATAGACACCAAGGGTATCGCCTTTTGCTATTGCCATCGAACCAAAATCAACGTGAACGGGATCAGTATTACTCACAAAGGTCGCGCTATCGGTTCCCCATGGAGTCCAGGCAACAGGGTTTTGAGATTCACTTAAAAAAGGGCCGCGTAGAAAATTGGCCGTTACTTCATGCCTTCCAGAATCTGAAAGAAACATCTCAAGGCTGTCAATGATCAGATCATCACTTGCGATAATATCGAACATCACGCCATTCCAATCCACATCGGCAGCAGTAGCAGCAGTCACCACATCTCTATTGAACAGTTCGCCGCGCACGGCTTGAGCATAGCGAATCGTATTGCCTTGCACATTGGTGAGGCTAAGTGTGTCGCCACCCATAATAGGACTTCCACCTATCGGGCTATCATACCACAACACGGTATCGGCTTCAGAAGCAACCGTCAGGTTTACATTGGATGTGGCACATATGGCAGTATCGCTTCCTGTGATTGTTGGGGATTTTTGATAAAAACGAAGAAGATTAAGGCTGTCGTTTTGGGTAAAAATATCTGCGGCTAAAATAGATGAGGCGGTGATGCTGACAGTGTCCGGCGCAGTAAGCGGCCTCGACCAAAAGATGGTATCAAGCTGGCAGGTACGCAAACTATCCGTCGAGACTTGACTGGAAAAACTTCCGTCTATGTCGACGCCGTGCTCCCAACCCGGCGCAGCGGTTTTCCCTAAATTAATGATGACCGTTTGCCCATTGAGCATCTGATCTATACAGGCCCCCGACTCTGGCACATCAAGGCTTACGACCGCGAGGTCGGGAGTGAGGGCCGCTTGAAAAACCGCTTCTGGAATTTTGGCTTGCTGAACGACCTGGATTAAGACTCTGTGACCAAGGTCGTTGAGGTGAACGGCGTCTGCCGCGTAGGTGCTGTCTACAAGATTGGTATTTCCTTTTACGATTCCTGTCCAAAAGTCCAGGGACTGGCTTCCATAACGTGCCACGATGGAGTCCCGCACTTCGCGCTGGTAAGCTCCGGCACTGGTAATCGGCTGGGTGGTACATATCCACATGGGCACGCCCTGGCTGTTGCTATAGCGATACAGTGAGTCAAAATTGGCGAGCTGTTCTGCGATCGGATATTGGCGGTCGTTGGAGGGCATATTGATGATGATCGCATCGGGATTAAGCGACAGTGCTTCGGTGATATTACGAGCCGAGTCTGGCGTGGGACGACCTGTGGGCGGCTGATGGCCGTGAGGCATAAGCCGGTAGGTTACGTAACCTCCACGCGCTAGATTGATGACCTCATTGTCAGGATTGAGCGATTCCAGGAAAGCTCTATAGCGCCACACCCAGGCGCTGTCACGGACGCTTGGCCCTGTGCCTGCCGCAGTAGATGAACCAAGCACAACCACCTTGATCGGTTTATATTTGGTGCAGTTTTCGGTTTGGGCTTGCAAGGAAAAAGCTGCCCCGATGAGCAAAAGAAGTAGAAGATGTTTCATAGTATAAAAAAGACAGCGCCTCTTTTTATACAAAAAAGAGGCGCTGATAAAAGTAAAATATTTCTTACAATTTACTGAACAACCCAGGCTTTACGCCCTTGCGTATTTGCCGTTTTGACCTCCACCCAATAAGTTCCAGCTGGCAGATCAGTCTCGATATTGACCCTGTCTACACCTTTGAATGCAGCTTGCTGCCACATGACACGGCCCATTGCATCATAGATACGAACCATGCCGTTTTCCTCCAATGACTCAGCGAGGGTAAGCGTAGCCTGACCAGTCGATGGGTTTGGGTACAAATTGATTCCGATAGGTGCAATTTCCTGATCAACACTCACTGGCGAACAGTAGATTTGATCATCTCTTTGTCCCAAACGATAGCCCACTGTAAATGCATGACGCACCTCACCTCCCAAGTCAGGGTCAAAGTTTTGAATGACACGGCCAGCTTCATCTTCAAACAGGAGTGAACCACTGCCGATTTGGGCTCTATTTACAAAGAAGTCCAAGCCATCATTACCATCATCTTCCATCACGAATAGATAGCAGCCATCAGGAAGTTCTACGGTATCGGCATGCAGTCTGCGCGCTGCAAGAAATAAGCGTCTTGCTACATCAATGCCATCTATATTATAGATACGCCAGCGGTTCTCACTAGAGCGTTGATTCGTAGTTAGTTTTATAACAAACTTGTTTCCATATGCTGGAGGAATTTCAAAGTCTGATTCGATATAATTGTTACGGTCGTAACCATCTGCCACACTATTTGGATTACTAACTGAAGCGAAGAACTTCAATCCAACTCCTGGTCCGGCACCGTCCCAGTTAATCAGGTTCAATTCAACTGTTTCTTCTTCTAAAAAGCCCAAAGCACCTGTCCATTCGTAGTAACATGGCAGACCATTATCTTTTACACCGTAGGTGATTGTACAACTGCGCAACGTGTCTTTACCACGGTTTTTAATAACGATGCTAGGCTTTCCACAAATAGGATTCCAGCGCCCATGAGCGTGCTTGGTATTAGGTGCGACGACATCTTCGACTGCGACATCGAGCTGATGAAGCGGATCGCCGTAGCTCACGAGTTGAGTTCTCAGAATCCAGTTTCCTTCTGTAGGCCGGTTATTGTTATCAATATCATAATCAAAATTAACGGTGTCGCCAGCATTCACAAATGGTGTAAGCTCCCAGTCGTAAGTATTGACGATATCGCCAGGGCACCAGCCAGCACGGTCATAGACCCAGGTTCCTCCCTGGGCAGGGAGTGGATTGAATGAACACTCGTTCCACAACGTCCAGCGAAAGCGTTCCTGACCGTCGATATTGACATAATGATCACGAATACAGAATTCAGCACAATTGGTACCACCTGGACCTCCAAAACCGTGGCCAGAAGTACGCGTTTTGACGCGGAAGCTTGTAGCATCGGAATCGAGTCTACGGTCACTCGGTACAGCATTTACCTCATTATCGATTGAGGTAAAGGACCAGTTTCCATCATAGATATTCTGCACGCGCTTCACCTCACGCGCAGGCTCTCCTTTTATCATCAAGAATTTCAGATCGTGTAGTTCCTGGTTATTCCCTGACTGCAAGCGAACCATATCATGAAATAAAGGAGCGTAGTCCGTCACATCATAATACCAGGTTTTGCCATCAGGTCCCAAGGTAAGTCCAATTCCATAAGGCGTGATAAATCGGCCTATTTCGAAGCGAACCACATTACTAAACCAGCTTGTATTAGTAGGTCTGTATGTAGTGCTTGCAGGAATAAATGTAGAGTCATACTTGGTACCATCTCGCAAGTAGGTATAGCTGTAGTTGTTTGCATCATAAAGCAGCAGCGTATCGGTGGCGATTGACGGGTTAGCAGGATCATCATCCATGATGATAAAGTCGCCGCCTGGATTTCCAAATTCGATCAACTGTGTCACATCATTGGCAAGTGAGTCCATCGTCCATACAGTGTCGACCTGAGCTGGTCCTGGAGGAACTGATGTGATAAACGTCACCTTTGGACGTGCTGTCAGCGCATCAAATCCGGCGAGGTCATCGCCACGCCAAAACTTCCACTGCGGTGTTCCCAGCGCTTCTGCATGATAATCATTGCCAGAGTAATCCACGATCTGCGTACCAGTACCGGCACGCATTGGGTAGTATGCTAACAGGTTGGCAAAGCTGGGGTGAGACGCAGTCACAGACTTACTCATCCAGTTTTTGATTTCTGCTTGACTTAGCGCTGTATCCCACACTCTAAAATCATCAATATCACCGTTAAAGCGAGCATTCTGCCAACGACCAATTAATAATGATCCATTACCAGAAACAAGGTTTGCTGTTTGCGTACCGACCACTTCACCATCGAAATATAAACGGACAGTATTTCCATCATAGGTTACTGCGTAATGGTGCCAGCCTTCACTAGAACCAGGAATCGTGACATCAAAATCACTTGCTCCCCACAATTGCACCCTAAATTGCTCAAAAGTACTGGTCGTGCGAAGACTAAAATCGCGATCGGTAGCGCCTGGAAGGCCAGCTTGAAAAAGCCCGCCATTGCCATTGAAGGCATTGACACGCGCCCAGGTTTCGATTGTGCGAGGATTATTACCGCTGATTGCTGCGTTAGGCGCTGTTCCACAATCTACTCTATCGCGGAATCCATCAAAACTCAAATAGCCAAAATCGTCGCGACTTGTTGTAATAGCACGTGTAGGTGTAACGCTGCTTACTCCAACTGGAGTTGCTGCTCCACCGGTAGTCTGGAGTTCATACGAAATCTCCATCACGATACTCGAAGTACCATCCCAATTAAACGGCTGGTAAAACACAAGCTCATTATTGACAGGAAAAGGATTACTGGTACGACGATACACCTCAGTAAATCCACCACTAACAGGAGTAGCCGGATCAAGTGAGTCGAGCGCCGAATTCTGCATACTGATCGTCAGATTATGATACTGGGTTCCCGAAGCAGGGCCACCAAGCTCAAACTGGAGACCAGCTATATCGGCTGGGCCACTCAGAAATTGTAGGTCGGTAGCTGTCCAGAGAAACTGGCTCTTGCGAGCATGCTCTGTTCCATCACCAAAAGGCACTGTCATGGTATCATTAACAACATCAACGGACGTATAAGTTATCGAACCTTGAGTGGGAAGCTGACCTGTCCGCTGAAGGTCGCGATAATAGGTGTATGTAGGTGTGATCACGGATTCAAGTGAATCAGGCGCGCCACCATCGATATAGCGGTATGTCTGCTGGATCCGCTGGGTGGAGTCATAGACACCTGAACTATCCCAGAGGTATGTATATGTAAGGTAATCCCACTCGCCACAGTCGAAGCGGTCGGCCCGTGTGCTGGGATCACACTTGAGGCCATATTCCATCAAAATCTTTTGGTACTGTTCTGTTGCGGGTGGAAAGAGGAAATCGCCTCTGTATACGCCCGCAGGTGCAGGGTCGCTATATGAAAACGTCTGTACAACTACCGTATCGCCTGGTTGCTGGGCAAATAAGCTGAAGCTGCATATTAATAGTAAACAACTCGTAAAAATTTTATGCATAGTATGTGGTTTTGATTCAACTAAAGTACTCAATGAAGCGCATAAAAAAAGCCGGACAAGTGCTTTTAAGGCATTTGTCCGGCTTTTTGTCTTGAAAAAACTATTCTCCCTGCAAATAGGGATGCGCTCCGGCTAGCTTTACTTCATAAAGTTGCCCATTACGCACGAGGATCGCCGTGCGATTATTGGCAGAAAAGGTGATACCGGTTTCGTCCTCGTCACTGTTAAAAGGCGCACTCAGGTTAATGATATTTCCCCAGCGGCCATCTTCCCCCATGCGCACCATCACGAGATCGTAACCTCCAAACCCTTCTTTAAGGTTTGGCGTGGAGAAAATCAGGGACTTACCGTTAGATGTAACCGTAGGTGCAATATCATCATTGGGAGTACTGATAGCCATTTTGCGAGGGACTGTCCAGCCTTTTTTCCCTTGATCAATACTAATAAACAGGTCTTTCTGCTCGCCAGCTTTACCCCAGGAGAACACAAGCCATTTTTGTTTTGGGCCAAATGTAAATCCGTCTACCTCGCCTCCATTTTTAACGAAAAAGGTGGTCAAACCTCCGCCAAGTCCTACTGGTGGATCCCAAAGATTCGCAGTCTCGCTCGCTCGAAAGAACGGGCCTTGCTGAATGGCAAAATCTGGATTCATACTAAAGAAGTACAAATCTTCACTGGTAATAATAGGACTATGGTCTTCACGTGAACTATTCAATCCAAAAGGAAGACACTCTGGCTTTGACCAGCCTGCGCCTTCACGCGTGCTGCGCCATAAATCAGGGAGATGAAATATGGTCGAATCTTTGCGGGTGTCCATGTATGGAAAGGCCCACGAAGTTTGGCCGCGCTCACTGGCGAAGTAAAGCGTCTTTCCATCAGGTGACAGGCTTGGATGCTTGTCATCATAGGTGTAATTATTGACACGTTTGATTAGGTTGACTTCCATCGAATCAGTGTGTGCGAGGTAGGCTGCAATCTGATTCTGAGCGAAACTGCCCATCATAGTGGAGCAAAAAATGAACAACAAAAGGGTTCTCATATAATTATGCTTTGTTTTTGAAGGGGGGAAATTAGGACATTAGCGACAAAAAAAAGGAAATAAGCGAAAATTGTTCATGGTACTGAAAGATTTTTCGGAATCTGGCATTTGTTTTGTCATACTGAAGTATCCGACGTTTTGTATATCGAGTGCCCTTTATAATTAATCATGGACCTACTAAATTTTTTCCGCGTACTTCTACGCCGCTGGTGGCTGATCTTAGGCGTTACTGCCTTAGCAGCGGGTGTCGCTTTCTTTGTTTCACGAAGTAAAGCAGAAACCTACAAGTCCCAGGCCTTACTTTCTACCGGAATCACCGACAAGGTGTCCGATGGTCAGACCTGGATTCAGCAAGATAAAGTTCGCAGCGAGTTTAACAACTTGATCAAGGCAATGACCTCACGCCCTGCGGTAAGTCGCTTGTCTTACCAGCTAG
Organism: Bacteroidia bacterium; assembly: GCA_045106685.1. GTDB lineage: Bacteria > Bacteroidota > Bacteroidia > J057 > J057 > JAUIGE01. The sequence continues at coordinate 29,284 of JBGCFB010000357.1, forward strand.
CCCTTCACGATATGAACAGCCAACGTCCATATCGCGACCTCAATATGCTTCGCAGCTCTATGGGGGAAGAAAGTTACAACAAGGCTCAGCGTATTTTGAGCGAGCGTTATGACGCATTTGCATTACTTGACCCTGCTCAGAAAGACGATGCAGAAGTACTTAAGCTTCTATGGAAAGCGGGTTATAGCTACGAGCAACTCATGGGCAACCTGAGTGTACTGCGTGACGGAGAGACTGACTATATCAAAGTAATCTTTGCTTCACCAGATCCAAGACTTTCGGCTGATGCAGCGAATGTTTACTCAACTGAGTTTATTAAATATTACAAAGACGCTCGTGGGGAGATATCTGACGAAATGGTCAAAGACCTGAAGTTGATTGCCCAGCAGCGCAAAGCTGAATATGACCAGCGACTAGCTGACCTAAGTGCCCTACAACTGAAGTATGGCATCTATGGCAGCGAATCTGGAAGCTCACTTGTAGACGAGCTTCTCGGTGCTGAAGCAGCCCGTGACGCTAACCGCCAGGCTATCGACAAGCTGGAAGCCCAACTTGCAGAATTGAACTCAAAACTCTCTGGAGGTACTCCTGGGTTTTCTACTGGCAACACCAATGCTAAATTGATTGATCTGAAAAAGAAGCGTGATGCGCTTGTTGACCAAATGAACGGCACAAACGATCCAAATTTGCAGGCTTCACTCGACAAGGTCAATGATGAGATAAACAACCTGATCGCCTCTGGTAGCCGCACGGTTGGTACAGATGCTGGCAATGTTGCAAACCGTTTATTCCAGCAAAAACTGGATACCGAAGTTCAACTTCGTAGCGCACAAGCAAGCTTGAGTTCAGCTCAAGCGCGTGTACGTCGCCTCAAGGGCATTCAGTATGCAGCAGTAGAAGGAAAAGCCGATTATGGCCAGGCGCAGTCTGCCATGGAAGCGGCCCAAAAGGATTTTGCTGAAGCGCAACGTCGCTATAACGCAGGCCTTGACAATACTGTCGACCTTGGTAAGCACCTCAAAATATTTGAAGAGGCTCGTGCCGCTGGCAACCCTGAGTCACGCAAATCGATGATGCTCGTAGCATTCTCTGCGCTTGCAAGTCTTGCACTTTGTGTTGTTGTACTATTTGTGATGGAGTATGTTGATTTGAGTGTAAAAACGCCTTCTCAATTCCAGCGCATTACAGGCCTGCCGCTACTCGGTGCTTTGAACCACCTCAATGTAGGCAGCCTAAAGCTTGACCAACTATTCTCGGATCGAAATAGTAATCCGTCCATGGAGAAGTTTAAGCAGCTACTCAGAAAGCTTCGCTTTGAAGTGACCAACAATGATGCACGTACGGTACTTGTTACCAGTGCTCAGAGTGGCGAAGGCAAGAGCCTTACTTTGCTTTCACTTGCTTACTCGTTAAGCCTTAGTGGAAAGAAAATTTTGATCATTGACACGAACTTCAAATCAGCAAGTCTTACCGCCCTACTTAAAGCGAAGCCTACACTTGAAGATTGCATGGGCCGCAGTGAAGATCCTACAGCATGTATCTCTCGCACAGAGTATGCTGGTCTTGATATCATAGGATGCCAAGGAGGGGATTACTCGCCATCAGAAGTGCTCTATGAAGACGTATTTTCACAAATGCTTGATCGCCTTTCTGCACATTACGACTTTATCTTTATGGAAGGTCCTGCACTCAATGAGTATGCAGATGCGAAAGAATTGGTTAAGTTTTCTGAAAAAGTGGTTGCTGTTTTCTCTGCAAAATCTGTCCTCCGCCAGTCTGATAAAGAAAGCATCGCCTATCTTGAGAATCTTGGCGACAAGTTCCTTGGAACTGTCCTCAACGACGTTGATTTGAAAAATCTGGAGCTTTAGTATAGCACCATTTGAAATAAGCATTTGAACGAGAATGGGTTCCGCCGAAAGGTGGAACCCATTTTAGTATAAGGTCTTTTCTATTTTTTGAAAATCGCCTCTAACAAACCATTCGTCTTTTCGAAACGTTGCTTTGGGTATATTTACCCAAAACTTATAACATGAGAAAATACATTTACCTGATCGGACTGTTACTGGGCAGTGCTTTCGTTTTTATTTTTATTCAAAAAAAGCAAGCTGTCCCCACCCTTATCCTGCAAGACTCACAGGCAATCCTTGAATCAAAAGAGGCTCCCTCTGAGTTTTTATACCTAACCCAAAACTATCCTGACGGCCCCATGGACCAGAGAAGCGCACGCCAAATGCGCTTAATGGCTGAGGCAAAGCGAAGTTCACGATCCAACCTACCCGGCTTTGACGCAAGCTGGACCTTGCAAGGTCCAGGCAATATCGGTGGGCGTATCAACACTGTTACGGTTCACCCTTCCAATTCTGACATTCGCTTTGTGGGAACCACAAACGGTGGCATCTGGAAAACTACTGACGCAGGACTCAACTGGCGACCTGTCTTTGACAATCTGCCGAATATGTCCATCGCCGATATCATCTTTGACGAATCTCGTCCTGACACCATGTTCGCCGCTACTGGCGACCCCAACATTCCTGGCTATGTATATCTCGGCGAAGGTTTGTACCGCTCCGTTAATGGAGGTGATACTTGGCAATATTTGGGACTAAAAGATGCTGGAGTCATCTCGAAAGTATGGGTTAATCCTAACGACGCCAATGTCTTGCTCGCTGCAGTTATGGGAGTACCCATGCAGCGCTCTCCCGATCGGGGTGCTTATAAATCCATCGACGCTGGACAGACCTGGACCAAAGTCCTGTTTGTATCCAATGAAGCTGGAATCATAGACTTGGTCCAGGATCCTCGCGATCCCAATACACTATTGGCGGCGAGTTGGACTCGTATTCGTACAGCGAGAGAATCTATTGTAGAAGGCTCTGATGCAGGAATATGGGTAACGAATGATGCCGGTGACACATGGCAGCAGTCTACTACTGGCTTGCCAAGTGGGGAAATGGGCCGAATAGGACTGACCGCATCTATGGCTACTCCCAACACATTTTTCTCTGTATATGTGGGGCCTGATCGCCAGTTGGAAGGTGTCTATAAGACAAGCGATGGAGCCACCAGTTGGTCGCGTATTTCTACGGACTCTGTTCGTCCTGGCTTGCTCGGAGGCTTCGGTTGGTATTTTGGTAAAATCGGTGTGAACCCTACCGATGATAACAACATTTACATATTGGGAGTTGACCTATTTTCTACCACTGACGGCGGGCAAGATTGGGATTACGCTGCACCTCCCTGGTTCTTTTATGATGTACATGCAGACAAGCATGACATCCACTTTATTGGCCCTGACCATATCCTGCTTGCGACTGATGGCGGACTGTATGAAACAATAGACAGAGGCGCCAGCTGGTCGGACAATGAGAATATCCCGAATACCCAGTTCTATCGCATCGCGCACAATCCGCATCAGCCTAACCTTTATTATGGGGGAGCTCAGGATAATGGTTCTACCGGAGGGGATAATACAGACATCAATAACTGGCCGCGCATCTTTGGAGGCGATGGCTTCCAGATGCGATTTGACCCGAATGATCCTGACACATGGTGGTGCATGACACAGAATGGAAATATCAATTACACGACTGATGGAGGAGGCTTCTATAGTTGGCAGGAATTTGGAATAGATCAGGACGAACGATCCAACTGGGATGGTCCGCTCTTGCTTTCCGCGCACGATCCTCAAGTGCTTTATCACGCGCGTCAGCGTGTATATCGTGCTTCAGGCGGCGCAGGCAGCACCTGGGATTCTATCAGCTCGATCCTGACCAACCCTGATACAACCTTATTGGGCAGCTCCAGAACGATATCCGCCCTGGAAGAATCGCCCCTCGACGCAGATATACTCTATGCTGGTACAGCCTCTGGTGAATTATGGGTTTCCACAGATTATGGTGTCAACTGGACTGAACGAAGTGTGAATCTTCCCGATCGCTATATCACTTCGATTGTAGCCTCTCCTACCGACCGCGCAGTAGTGTATGTCACGCATTCGGGCTTCCGATATAATGAGTTTTTCTCACACGTACATAGAAGCGATGATTTTGGGCAAACATGGGTGCCGATATCAGGCGACCTTCCTGATGTTCCTGTTCATAAAGTCTACATCCTACCCAATGCGAATGATAGCGTGATCGTAGCTGCGACGAGTTATGGCATTTATGCTACTGCCGATGGCGGCCTTCGCTGGGAGACTTTGGGCGATATGCTGGCTATTCCGGTCTTTGATTTGGGTGAAAATCCTGCCAAGGATGAACTGGTTGCAGGAACATTTGCACGTGGAATTCAGACGTATCCGTTGGACAGCCTCCGCAAAGCCTATCAGGTTATCGCTTCGCGTGAGCGTAAGCTTCCAATAACACGCATGAGCGTTTCTCCCAACCCTACATCAGGGGTAATCAAAATTGCCCTTTCACCTGAAGTATTGCGTCAAGCTAGTTTGGAACTCACGGACGTTCAGGGAAAATTCATTCGCAGGCTTTCTTCGGACGATGGAGGCAATGTAAATATTGGTTCACTCGCCTCTGGAATGTATATCGTCAATGTTTCTACAAAAACAGCGCGATATTCGGCCAAGGTGATTGTAGAGTAAATTTAGCAGCATATAAAAAAGCGCCCGAATCGTGAGATTCGGGCGCTTTTTTATACATCTAATAGACTATCAAAGCCTAACAGTCAATAGCCTTATTTACTGCTTCACGATGCGAATTGCATTGAGTGAGCGGCCGTCGGCTTCAAGGCGGGCCATATAGATACCAGCCTGAAGGTGAGCAACTGAAACGTTTATTTTTCCATTCTGCTCTACCGGCTGTGTTGCGATAGTGCGACCAGCGAGATCAGAAATAACAAGGTTAGCTGTTGCACCAACTGGTGTACGCACAGCAAACGAAGCAATGTTGCTTACAGGATTAGCTCCTGCTATGCTCAGACTATAACCAAGAGTAGCAAGTTCTTCCTCTGTACTGAGTGTTGGGTCAGAGATAAAAGTAAAAACATGCTCAAGGGTATCATTTGCATCACTAGCATTTCTGAATACCATGCGGATAGTAGCAGTGCCTCCGATGGAGTTTGGATATAATGTCAGTTTAAAAGTGGTATCAGTAGTTCCAGCACCTATTGCTGTAGGAATCTGAGAACGGTCAGTATCTTCATCATAACAAAATGCTCCCCAACAGAAATTAGATGACTGTCCAAATGCAACTTTGTTATCTTCACGAATAAGGTCAAGTGAAATAGACGAGCTTGTCAAGTTCTTAACAAAGCCTACAACGTCGACTGTTCCAGATGATGGATTGTAATAGGTTGTGTCGGCAACGTTATCATCTGCACCATTCGTAAAATTAAAATTTTGGGCTGAAACGAAGATGGTAAAACAGAGGGTTATCAAGAGTAAAAGTAGTTTTTTCATAAGGGTAAAATTTAGACGTTTTTTGACAATTGGAGCTTAAAAGTACAACTTTAATCGCAGAGGAAGCTGTCGGAGCAGGCCTTATTAAAAGGCTTGTCCCCGCCATTGTCCCCGAGCATACACTTACAAATGAAGATTAAACTATATTTTTACCCTCTATGCAACAACGTTTTACCCAATCCCTCCTCTTTCTTGTCTTGTTTAGTATAAGCCTGCCTTTGGCAGCTCAAGTGCCTCAAATAGGCAATGGGACCGTCCGTGGCAGCTTCCAGTCTGATGCCCAATGGTACTTCCCGGATGCACGTATTAGTGCACAGACTGTAGATGAGCGCATCGCTGCCAATAGTTTCTTGCAGCTCACATTTCAAAAAGGAAACTTCTCTGCAGGTATCCGCTACGAGGCTTATCAAAATCCTTTGCTCGGGTTTCGAGCAGAATACGAAGGCCAGGGTATCCCTTATCGTTTTGCAAGCTTCACCTCAGATAAGATAGACCTGACAGTCGGAAACTTCTACGACCAGTTTGGTTCGGGAATGGTATTCCGTACCTATCAGGAGTGGACATTAGGGATCGATAACTCGATTGATGGTATCCGAGTAGCCTTCAGGCCAAGTAAAGGTATTTATACAAAAGCCTTTATTGGGAAAATGCGACGCTTCTGGGGTCAAAATGCAGCCCTAATTCGTGGGGCAGATGGAGAGATTGCTTTCCATGAAATCTTCCCTTCCATGGCAAAGAAAAAATGGCAAATTAGCCTCGGAGCAAGCATCGTCAGTAAATACCTCGAAGACGATAATACGACGCTCGTTCTTCCCGAGAATGTGTCAACCTATGGCGCACGCCTGAATGTCACAAAAGGCAAATTTAGTATCAATACTGAATATGCCCACAAGATCAATGACCCATTCAAAGGCAATGATTTTCGCTATGACCCAGGCAATGGCTTCCTCCTCACCACGGGCTATTCGCAGAAAGGATTGGGAGTTACAGCAACTTTGAAGCGTATCGACAATATGGATTCACGTGCTGAGCGCAACCCTATTATAGAAGAGTCTACCATTAACTACCTCCCTCCTACTACACTGCAACACACCTATCGCTTACCTACGTTGTATCCATATGCGACTCAGCCAGGTGGTGAATTTGGAGGGCAAATAGACTTCGTATATACTTTTAAGCGCAAGTCGGCACTAGGTGGAAAATATGGAATGACGGTTTACATGAACTATTCCCGTATTTATGGTTTGAATCGTACCGTAACAGATAGTAGTGACGGGAAAATTTACCGCACCAAGACTGACTTCGGACCTGATACTGATCAACTCTGGTTTGAAGATTTCAGTGTTGAGATTACACGTAAAATGTCCAAGAAGCTCAAATTGAACTTTAATTATATCAACATGTTATATGATAAGCAGTTGATAGAAGAAGGCATCCCGATGTCAGGAATACCTCCAATTAGAGTAAATGCATTCATTTTGGAAACAACTCACAAGATCTCCAGAAAAGTAAACCTTCGCACAGAGTCTCAGCTTATGCTCACGAGCCAGGAGCGGGATTTAGGCGACTGGGCAATGCTTCTTGGAGAAGTATCTGTTTCTCCGAACTGGATTTTCACAGTCTGGGATGAGTGGAATTATGGAGGAATAACACCAGAGTCAAAGGTAGGTCTGATAGGCAATCGTGCGCACTATTTGAACATCAATGCGGCTTACGTATATGATGCCACACGAATTTCAATCGGATTTGGACGTCAGCGTGCTGGTCTGCTATGTGTGGGTGGAATCTGCCGGGTAGTACCTGCAACATCAGGTTTCCGTTTTTCTATTAACACGACCTTTTAAATACACCTAAAACAAACTTATCACGATGAAGCGATTTAGCATTATTATACTATTGGCTCTTGGCCTTGCAGCTTTAAGCAGTTGCGACTTTGTGGACCCACCTTACAGCAATGTAATCGGTGACTGCCCGCTTGATCAAGATTGCTTAGAAAAACTTCCAGATGATCCATTTTCTGAAGCACCAGTGCGAAAGCTTCTTTTTGAAGAATATACGGGTCATAAATGTGTGAACTGCCCTTCAGCATCTGAAGTCGCTTATGACTTGGCAAAAAACACTTTCAAGGACCAGGTATATCTAGTCTCAGTCCACGCGACTGGACTTGCCGAGCCTGACCCAACCTCATCCAAATATGACACTGACTTTACCACTACAGAAGGAGATGAATACAAAGACTTTTTTAATGTTTTTGCTGTGCCGTTAGGCTTCATCAATCGCCAGATAAGGCCTAATGGAAACAGATTCTTTATCAAAGATGAGTGGAATGACGCATTGGCGGCTGATTTAAGCAAACCAGCAGAGGCCCAAATTCGCATTACAAGCTGCTACGATGAAAACACGCGTGATCTTAAGATTGTCTCAGACATCAAATACTTGACAGATGCGACAGACCAGGAGTATTACACAGTTTGGATTGTAGAAGATAGCATCACAGGATGGCAGAAAGATCGCCGCCGTCAGCCTCAGGATGTCGAGAATTATGTATTCCACGACCTATTCCGCGAGTCTATAAATGGCCCTTGGGGACAGCCTCTTACCGATGCAGCGACGGTATCCAATGGAGACATTTTTAGAGAAGCTTTGTGCTACACACTTCCCGACGAGTATGACGCCAAGCATTGCAAGATTCTTGTTTTTGTCCACGACTTTAGCACCCGTACCGTCCGCCAGGTAGAAGAGGTCCACGTGACCGAATAATATATCGAAATCCTTCCCCATTGCAGAAATTCTTCGCTAAGACTCTTTCTCTGCAATGGGGATTTTTTATAAAAATATTTATCAGTATAAAACCAGCCCTAATAGCCTTTGAGCAAGCTGGATATAGTTAGGTTATTATTTACATTTTACTCCAATACATTTATTAGTATGAAGCAATTAAGCATTATAACATTGCTGAGCATCGCGCTTGCGGTATTCGGCAGCTGCGACTTTGTAAAACCGCCATATAGCAGCATAATCGGCGACTGTGCACTGGATGATGATTGTTTACAAAAACTTCCAGAAGATCCATTTTCAGAACCGCCAGTCAGGAAAGTTCTTTTAGAAGAATTCACAGGACACAAATGTGTGAATTGCCCTGCTGCAACTGAGTTGGCACATGACTTAGCGCGAAACACCTTCAAGAATCGCGTATTTCTCGTTGCAGTACATGCAACATTTTTAGCAAAGCCTGACCCAAATTCATCAAAGTACAATCTAGACCTTACCACTGATGCAGGCGATGAATACAAAGACTTTTTTAATGTTTTCGCTGTTCCCTTAGGCTTTATTAATCGTCAGGAAAGACCTATCGGCAATAGGTTCTTTATCGATGAGGAGTGGAACGACGGATTGATAAAAACCCTCGAACAGCCTGTAGAAGCTCAGATCAATATCACGTCATGCTATAATGAGACAACGCGTGATTTGAAAATCGTGTCTGATATAAAATACCTTATTGATGCTGGTACTCAGGAATATTATACGGTCTGGATCGTAGAAGATAGCCTTTCAGGGTGGCAAAAAGATAACCGTGCTCGCCCTCAGGATGTCGAAAACTATATATTCAATGATGTCTTTCGTGAAGCAGCCAATGGCCCCTGGGGACAAGCACTCACCGATGGGGCAGCAGTGTCGAATGGGGATATTTTCAGAGAAGCTTTATGCTATACTCTTCCGGAAGCATATGATGCTAAACATTGCAAAATTCTCGTTTTTGTCCACGACTTTAGCACACGCACTATTCGTCAGGCAGAAGAGGTCCACGTAATCAACTAACATGTCAAAACCATCTATTCATGTAATCATTCCTGCATTCAATGAGGAAAAAGCCATAGGCAACGTCATCGCTGAAATCCCGCGGGAGCATGTAGTAGAGGTTATCGTCGTGAGCAACGGCTCAACCGATCAAACCGTTGCTGTGGCAGAAGCTGCCGGAGCGACGGTTCTGCTCGAGCCCAATCGTGGATATGGTCGCGCATGCCTCAAAGGCATGGAATACATTGCGGCAAAATCACCAGCACAACAGCCCGATATTGTCGTATTTCTCGATGGTGATTATTCTGATTATCCTGAAGAATTACCCTTGCTTACGGCTCCAATATGGGAGGATCAATACGATATGGTAATCGGGTCACGCGCTTTGGGCGATCGCGAGAAAGGAGCAATGCAACCTCAGCAAATTTTTGGCAACTGGCTTGCGACGAGTTTGATTAAAATCTTTTTTAGAGTCCGATTTAGTGACTTGGGGCCATTCCGAGCCATTCGTTACGACTCTCTTCTCAAACTCGGCATGAAGGACAAAACCTATGGCTGGACGGTAGAAATGCAGGTCAAAGCTGCCAAGCAAAACATGCGCTGCTCAGAAGTCCCTGTAAATTATCGTGTGCGAATCGGCGAGTCCAAAGTAAGCGGAACCCTAAAAGGAACGATCATGGCCGGTTACAAAATCCTTTGGACGATCTTTCGGTACGCCTTTTAGTATAAAAA
>JBGCFB010000358.1:0-32711 GCA_045106685.1 Bacteroidia bacterium
CTCTGGCCTTTACTTTTCCTGGGGTTGGAAATTACGTCGTTTCGTTTACTGTTAGAGATTCACTTGCCAGTATTTCACAAACGTTTACCAAGCCAATTACTGTACTGAACTGGGCTCAATGTTTTTCAAATCCAACGCTCGAAATCATAGGCAGAGACACCGTATGTCTCTTTTCCAGCAATGAAAACCCCGATACGTTACGAGCCCGGTTTACTGGCGGTTCTGGTGTATTTTCAGGAAGTTGGCGATATACATCAAATGGAATGACCATAAGCCATAGCGGATCGGAGTTCGTGCGTAGATACACCCAGCCAGGGCAATACCATTACATTTTTCAAGGTCAAGATGTATTTGGCGGACCGATCTTACGCGACACCTTGATTGTAGCGGTTACGGATCAGGGCTGCGATAGTATATTTAGTGAGATTTTTGTAATTCCTGATACTCAATGTATCGATTTTCCTGTGTCGTTTTATAACATAGTAAAAAATGACGCTCCGGTGAGGTGGGGCCAATCCTACGTCGCCACTTGGGACTTTGGTGATGGAAACACAAGCCTCAGTCATCCATTTTGGCACCAATACCAACAAGCTGGCAATTACAATGTACAACTATGTGTTGATGATACTCTCCGCAATCAACGTCATTGTAGCAGTAAGCAGGTACATATTTCGCCAATTTGCAATTTAACAGGCGAGATTCTTGGACCGGATACATTGTGCTACTCTCAATTAGGCACAAACGGATTTTTTGAATTAAAACTGAATAACTCCCTCCAATACTTTCCAGCGTACTATTCATGGTTTCTGGACTCCATACCAGTCAATAGCATTCGAAGTAATTATGAGCGAATCTCATTCAGCAGTCCAGGAAGCTATCAAGTACGATGTGTTTATCGACAAAATTTGCAGCTAGACTCCACGATTTTCACCAAAACTGTATATGTCTTACCTGATTCACTGTGTAACTGGGAGGATGATATTTGCATTCTAGGGCCAGATACAGTGTGTATGTCAGGGTTTTCAACTTTCTGCTTACATGCTTTAGTTAAAGATGGTGGGAACTATATATTCAACTGGGTAGCTCCAGCAGGCATTTCGGCCTACGGCCCCACACTTTGTATATCTTTGCCGTTTGAGTACGTCCTTATTGCAACCGATCCAATGACAGGGATAACCAAGGTCATCACTAAAAAGGTTGTGTTATCCAATCGGGGAAGCTGTCCCTCTATTCCTCCAAGCCTTAATGTGAATGTTGACACTCAATGTATTCAGAGGACTGTGCGAGTATCTGATGGCATTGGCTTGGATGAAGGGTATAAACGCTACTGGGATATGGGAGATGGAACTACTTATCAAGACGTTGGTAATATAGATCACCAATATACACAGCCCGGAACCTACCAGATCAATCTTACATTTATTGATACCGTAACAGCTGACACAAGTCATTTTGTAGATTCAGTACATATAACTGCACGCTGCTGGCCACAGGTTATACTAAGTCATTTTACTAACCCTGACACATTTTGTGTAGGTAGACAACTACGATTAACCGTACAGTCCAATGCTTCCTCAAACAGTTATTTTAGCGTTTCCTGGGACATGGATGATGGCACGATTTACAACTTCGGCACCGGGAGTCATTTCGGGCAAAGTCATCGATACCAATCACCCGGAACCTATGTAGTAAAGCTACGAGTAGTAGACCGATTACACCAAGACACAGCCTTTATCTCCGATACCATAACCGTTGATTATAGCTGCTGGCACTCTATAACCGCAGATTCCGTTCATGTGACTCCTCAGGCGCCTTGCCCTAATCAATCTGCAAATTTCAGGGGTTATTTTTCAGGAGGAAGCCCCGTTTCATCGAGCATACGATACTGGACTTTCGGTGATGGCGGCAGCGCTGCAGGTGACAATGTCCAACATGTGTATGCCCAGCCTGGCAATTATACTGCTCAGTATTGTGTGATTGATACTTTTTTCAAAGACACGACTTGCATAAGTCGACAAGTTCAGGTCCTTGGAATCTGTAGTGATACGATCAGTGGGTACTTATTTTATGACAAAAATCAGGATACCATATACAATACTGGCGACACGCCATTGGCAGGGCTTCCAGTAAGGATTAACCCTGGAGGAAATACCATTTTTGCGGATACAGCAGGTTATTATGAAATGGCCTTGGCTCCAGGAGTCTACACAACTGAGGCTATCCCGAATTCTAATTTTATAAACCAATCTCCAACCGCAGGCGCATACATAGACAGTCTTTCGGGCTCCTTTATTCGTTTGATCAGAAACTTTGGATATGATACGCTAAACAGCTTTACAGACCCCGGAGTCCTAGTGTCTTGTGGTTTTTCCAGGCCTGGATTTACATCCGTCTTCCGAGTGTTTTATCAAAACCACGGCACGCTCCCTGCCTCGGGAACTGTTAGTTTACAATATGACCCAAAATACTTATATCTGCCTTCAGGATCAGGTATTACACATGATCCAATAAACCACACGGTTTCCTGGAACTATAACAACCTTCTGCCAGGATCAATTTCTTTTCAGCGGAATTTATTATTTAGCCTCCCAATAGCAGCTCAGCTTGGGGACACCGTACGATCAGTCGCTATGATTACCTCCACAGGTCAGGATAGCGATTTAACGAATAACCTTAGTGACTGTGAGCAGATCGTAACAGGCTCATACGACCCCAACGACAAATCCGTGAACCAACCATCCCTCATACGCGGTGACGAATGGCTCACCTATACCATTCGCTTCCAAAATACGGGAACGGATACAGCATTCAATGTGCGGATTGAGGATCAAATTGACGTTGATCTCGACTTGGGGAGCTTCCAAATGCTGGGAGCCAGTCATGCGTATCGACTCATGATTGACAGTAGCCGAAATGCCATCTGGTCTTTTCCCAATATCCTCCTCCCCGACTCCAACACCAACGAGCCACTCAGTCATGGAATGCTCCTCTATCGGATCAAACCTAAACCTGGAATTCAGCAAGGCGATCGCATCGAAAACACCGCGGCGATCTACTTCGACTTTAACGCGCCGATCATCACCAATACGGTAACAAACACCGTGGATATGACGATTTCGCTTACAGATGCTCGCATTCCAGGCCTCAAAGTCTTCCCCAATCCAACCTCTGGTCTCCTTGAGATCAGCGCGAGCGAGCGTATGCTGACGTTAGTGCAGGTTTTTGACATCCATGGCCGACGGGTTTTGTGGAAGGAAAATGCTGGTGTCAATCGATTTTCAATTGATCTGCATTCGCAGCCGGCAGGGGCTTATGTGATCAGCATTACCGATGATAATCGAAGGACGGTCTATCGGCGTGTTTTGAAGCAATAAAATTAACAACCGTTTTGAGTCATGTGTTGAGTGTTTCGAGTTCTACCGTTAAAGGAACCAGCATACAAACTCAAAACCCGTAACCCCAAACTCCAAACAAATTCATTTCCATAAAAAAACTCCCACCGTTTCCGGTGGGAGTATCATCTTGGCTGGTTTAAGGCTAAAACTATGGCAAGATTGCAATCTGGTGAGAAGGGGCGGGGGATTGCGGTTCGGGTGTTGAGATTAGGTTCATGCCTGCAATAATTGCGCTGATGGCAAAAAGGCAAACAAGGGCAATTTTTTTGGCTTTAGTTTTCATGGTTGTGCTACTTTTATAGAATGGCTGTGGTATTGATACGCTCAGTTATCCAACAAGACACATTATTTTTGGCATTTGTGAATATTCGTGCCGATTTTCGTTGCAGGTGTGTATGAAAACTAGTTTCTCATATCGGACAGCAATTGGGTTTATTATCGCTTTGCTTTTTCTTCTTTCGGCTTGCCAGCCAAAGGAAGAAACTGATTCGGCCGTGATTAACTTTCTTTTTTCATCAACCACACACGACTTTCGCTATATCAATCTCCAGACGCCACTCTACGATATCAAGCGTAGTGAACCTCAGGAGCCCATTCAGGAGGACCTTCTCGGCCTTTCCTACACCTATACGATTCCGCAGGGCCCTGTCGTATATCTTGACTACTTTCTTGATGAGGCGCGTTCCAATGAAGGCGTAAAATCGATCCAAGCGAATGTGCGTTTTAAAGATGCGGTAGAATGTGACGAAGTGTATAAAGCCTGCCAACGTCTGTTCAATCGTCGCTATGGAGCTTCGACTCAAGGTTCTTACGGACGTGAAAGCTGGCAGCAACTCCGTGCCGAAGGCTTATTGGAGGCTCATTTGAGACTTTCTGAGCTTCAAACCGTCCTGAGTATAAATTTGCTTTTGGTGCCAAATAATTGATTCGACTAAATCTTTCGTTTTAACTATATTTGCGTGTAAATCAGATACTGTCATGAAACAAATCCTAACCCTTTTCTGCGCCCTTTCGCTCATCTTTACTTTCAGCTCATTGGCTGCTCAGGGTGACGCACCTGCTCGTAAGATCAACTTTGACAAAACAACCCACGAGTTTGGTGAAGTTGAAAACGGAGATCCTACCGAAACGACATTCACTTTTACCAATACTTCGGATGTGCCCGTTACGCTTGAGAATGTACGCGCATCATGTGGTTGTACTACTCCAAAGTGGACAAGAGAAGCAGTCGCGCCAGGTAAAACAGGTGAGATCGCAGTGAAGTACAACTCTTTCCGTACAGGAAAATTCACAAAGTCTATCACGGTAAAGTATGACAGCGTGGAGCGCCCGATCGTACTCTATATAAAAGGAAACGTCAACGCTCCTAAGCCAAAGGATGTTGATATTTATAAAGATAAAGCCGGAAGCCTGAGTTTTGACCGCGTCGACGTAAATATCGGCTCGTTCAATTCAGACCAGGAGCAGGCTATTGAGTTTTTGGTAAAAAACACAAGCGACAAGACCATCACCTTTACTGGCAAATATGAAGCAAAGGATATGATCAAAGATGTTAAGCCATCTTTGTATCAGCTAGCTCCTGGCGACAAAGGAACCGTGAAAGTGAGTATCAATGGTAGCTACTTTGACAAAACAGAGACCTTCTCTACAGAGGTTGTTGTAGATACTGACGATCCAGAAGGCGCAAAGAAAACACTTCGCATCAGCGGGCGTGTAAATCGTGTGTATAGCGCTGATGAGCTTGCAAAAATGCCGAATATTGAATTCAAGAAAACAGTATATACTGGTGGTGAAGTGATCGAAGGAGAGAAGCTTAAAGCGACTTTCGCCTTTACCAATACAGGCGGTTCTGATCTTGTAATCGAGAGTGTAAAAGCAAGCTGTGGTTGTACTGCAACTGAGCCAAAAGATAAAATCGTAAAGCCAGGTGAAACATCTGAGATTCTTGCCACATTCGACTCACGTGGTCGTCCAGGTAAGCAAAACAAAAGCATCACTGTTCGTACAAACGACCCAGATAGTGGCGCGATCATGCTTCGCCTTGAGTGCGAAGTAGTACGTGATCCTTTCCACCAGACCGGCGGAACTGCTCCGATGGCAAAGCCTAAACGCTAATTGATTAGCTGATTTGATGATGAATGATTTGATGATGAACGATTGGTCATTTTTCATGAGTGATGTTAATTGCTAATTGTTCATTATCCATTGTTTATAGCTTATTATCAAATTCGCTAATCATCAAATCAGTCAATTTTCTAAACCTTTACGAGAAGACTTCGTAAAGGTGATCCGATCTTTGAAAACGTTATACACGTTTCTCACCCTGGGGATGACTTGGTTTCGACGGGTTGATGAGAGCGGTGTGTAAGCATGTCGTGGGTTGTAAGGCCGACCACGTAAAACCCGACTTTACATTCATAATTGGCAACACACAGTTTGCGATGGCTGCTTAGTCAGACTAAGTAGTTTACATCCATCTCTGGTACGTTTTATTTGCTGGCGTACCTATTTGAGATGCTCATCCAAGTAGATTGCACGAAAGGCCCGTCGCGACCTTTGGTAAAGACTTAGCGATAACCTCAGTATGCAATGTCCTGTCTTTCGGATAGTGTATTGAAAATTAAAGAGAGACTAAACATGTAGAAGCCATCGTGTCCGTTTTCTCCGGACGCGGGTTCGATCCCCGCCATCTCCACCAGATCAATAAGCCTGCACAGCAATGTGTGGGCTTTTTTATTAGTTTAAGGTTCAAAGTTTAATGTTGAAAGTTGGGATTATGATGAAAAAGCATACACAGCATGCTGATAATATTTAGGCTCTTCGCAAATCCTGACATGTAACCAAGCCACGCCATTTCCTGCAGTACTGAGCCATACGGGCTGTTTATATAGCGCTTTTTCATACTCCTCTCCTACCCTTTTCCATAATCCAGCCTGCTGTTCTTTGTTATCCTTTTCTTTTACAAAACTGCCGATGTGTGCATATGCAGAAGCTTCAACTTCAAGTTGCTGAGTGGGCACAACAAGCATCGCATCTTTGCCTAAATTCAGAAATGATACAATCAGTTCCTCTGTATCCAGATATTGTGAAAAAGCCAGCGGGTTAGGTGTATTAGATAAAGAATTACTCTCGATCAATACAAATTCGAAAGGATTATTCAGGCTATTTCTATCGACAACGGGCGTTTCAAAGTAAAACTTGTCCATTTCGCAGCCTTTCAAAATCGTATTGAAAGTGGAGCAAAATGCAGGATCACTTTTTAAAGCTTGAATAAAGTCTTTGAATGATATCACGTTAGCACCAGCAAGTAACTGATACCTTTTCTTGAGTGGATTCTGCTGAAGCAACTCGGTGATATAGGAATACCGCATGGTCAAAAGATAAAGGTGGAGTTTAAAAATAGCATTCTTCTCAAAGAATCCTTTATGCAACACTATTGCAAAAACGCCGTTTATGCTGCATCTTTGCCACGCGAAAAAGAATGATACGAGGTGATAAAACGAATTAAACAACTTTCGGCGGACCATTGGGGCATGTTATCGGCAACCATTTGCATGGTGCACTGCCTGATTACGCCATTGATTTTTGGCGCATATGCGCATACGCACCGCCGTGCACGTGCCTTCGGACCTGATTTCGCCGAGATGATGGGCCAGCCAGCTGTCCACCCAGCCGATTACTGGCACATGCTTGACTATGTTTTTCTTGCTATTGGCCTTGCCGCTGTTTGGTATGCCGTTCGCCACGCGCACAGTCGCTGGATCAAAGCGCTTCTTTGGGGAAGCTTTGCAATGCTAACAGCTTGCATTTTTATGGAAAGCCAGGCCGTTCTATTCGCCAACTTGCTTTACCTCGCTTCCGCTATTCTCATTATCGCTCACGGCATCAACATTTTCCAGCAACGCCGTCAGGCAGCTGTTTGATTAGCTGATGAACGATTTGATGATGAAAGGTTCATTATCAAATCGTTCATTGCCCATTACTCATGATCAAATTTGCTAATCATCACATCAGCTAATTAGTCTTTCCAATAATTGGCCGGCGCTTAAACTCCTTTGTCTCATCAAAAAGCTTGCGATAGGTATGAAGTACTTTGTGGTTCTCGGTATCGACCGCGTCTGCAATGTGAAGCATCGTCGGATTGAAGTCACCTAGCCATCCCATCTCAAATGTATCGTAACGCTTTCGCTCCTGCGCATTATTCTGCATCAACTTTGCAAAAGCATTGGTAATACCGCGTCCCTGGTAGCGTGGAATGATCCCAAAGAGAATACCCGTAAAGACCCGCGATTCACCTCGCAACTGGTAGTATTTGAACTTCAGTTTACTCCACAAATTAAATTTCCCATTCAGCTTCTTGATAATCGGGTTGATGTCTGGGATGCACACAAAAAAGCCAATTGGCTTATCTTCATAAAAGGCAAATAAGGCAAGGTTAGGATCAGATATGGGCTTCATTTGCTTAAATAAGCCCGCGATATGGCTTCGCTTCATCGGCTTGAACGTTTCATGCTCAACCCATGCAGTGTTATAAATTTCGGTGGTTACATCGATGAAGTAATCAATGTTTTTCCAATCCAGCGATTTGAAATTGTAGCCCTTTTTATTAAACAGCCTTTCAGCCATTCGTCCTACATTTTCATTGAGCATTTCTTCTGAAGAACGGTGATAACAGAATTGCTTGTAGTAAACCTGAAATCCGTAGGACTCAAAGAAGTCGCGGTAATAAGGAGGCTGATAATTGAATTGATAAGTAGGAGGATACTCATACCCTTCTACCAGAAGTCCCCACCAAGCGTTTCGCTCACCAAAATTAATAGGGCCGTCCATCGCTTCCATTCCTCGTTCTTCCAGCCATTTCTTACATGTATCAAATAATAGATTAGCAGCTTCGCGGTCATTGATACATTCAAAAAAGCCCATTCCACCAGTAGGCTGATCAAAGGTATTGGCTTCTTTTTCATTGATAAAAGCTGCAACCCTTCCAATCGTTTTGCCTGAATCGTCCCTCAAAACCCAGCGTATAGCACTACCGTGTTTGAAGAATTTATTTTTATCCTTATCAAAAACGACCTCAATATCCTTATCCCAGGGACGCACCCATTGTGGGATATCTTTATATATAGCGACCGGAAGTTCAAGAAACTCCCGAATCAGCGCCTTATTGTTTACCTCAATCACATTCATTCGGCAAATATAAATGTACTGATCTATATTGTTGGCAGATTTTCTCAAAACCTCGCACTGACTACCAAAAGGCATTTGTTCAAGACCGTTGGTCAGCCTATTTTTGAATCATATTAAAAATTATCACGGCTGGTTGCACTACCTCTGTCAGTGCTTCACCATTATGCTTAAAGCGCTGACAGAGGTTAGCAACCCAAACAAGAACTCATTCGTGATAATCATAC
The DNA here is from genome assembly GCA_045106685.1 of Bacteroidia bacterium. Classification (GTDB taxonomy): domain Bacteria; phylum Bacteroidota; class Bacteroidia; order J057; family J057; genus JAUIGE01. Next base: position 8,807 of record JBGCFB010000358.1, read on the forward strand.
TTTTTTGAAAAAACTAATTCAAATATGTCTACCACCTACGACGTAACCGTTATCGGATCCGGCCCTGGAGGCTATGTAGCAGCCATTCGCTGTGCTCAGCTTGGAATGAAAACTGCCATCATTGAGCGGTACCCTACACTCGGTGGTACATGCCTGAATGTGGGTTGTATTCCTTCTAAAGCCCTACTTGACTCAAGTGAGCATTATCATCAAGCTCAGCATCAGTTTGAGGAGCATGGAATCGGCATCAAAGATCTCAAACTCAATCTTCCACAAATGATCAAGCGTAAAGCTGGTGTTGTGGAGCAAACAGTTACAGGAGTAGCGTTTTTGATGAAAAAGAATAAGATCGATGTTCACCAAGGACATGGCTCTTTTGTTGACAAAAACACGATCAAGATTACAAAGGACGATGGAAGTTCAGAGAATATAACTTCTGAAAAAGTAATTATTGCAACCGGTTCTAAGCCGTCTTCACTTCCTGGAATCGAGATAGACAAAAAGCGCATTATCACCTCGACCGAGGCACTCGAACTGACTACACTTCCAAAACACATGATCGTTATTGGTGGTGGTGTTATTGCTTGTGAAATGGCCTCAGTATTTGGTCGTTTGGGTAGCAAAATAACCATGCTGGAATACATGGACCGGCTTGTACCAAGTATGGATCGCAGCCTGGGTAAAGAGCTTGGCAAGGTCATGAAAAAAGGTCATGACTTTACTGCGCACCTTAGCCATAAGGTTACTGGCGCTAAAGCTACCAGCAGAAGTGTGACTGTGACAGCAGAAAATAAAAAAGGTGAATCCGTTGAATTCAAAGGCGATATCTGCCTGATGGCCGTTGGACGCCGTCCTTATACCGACAACCTAGGCCTTGAGAATATTGGCATCGAAACAGAGCGTGGCCGCATTCCAGTAGATGGGCACCTTCAGACCAATGTGCCTGGTGTCTATGCACTCGGTGATGTGATTAAAGGTGCTATGCTCGCCCACAAAGCCTCAGAAGAAGGCGTATTTGTCGCTGAAGTAATCGCAGGACAAAAGCCTCATATCGATTATAACGCGATCCCTGGTGTGGTGTACACCTGGCCGGAAGTAGCGAGTGTAGGTCAAACAGAAGATCAGCTTAAGGAAGCTGGCACTCCATATAAGAGCGGTCAGTTCCCATTCCGTGCTTCAGGTCGTGCTCGTGCTAGCATGGACACCGATGGCTTTGTAAAAGTACTCTCACACAAAGAAACCGACGAAGTACTCGGTATGCATATCATCGGCCCAAGAGCTGCTGACATGATCATGGAAGGTGTGATGGCACTGGAGTTCCGCGCTTCTGCCGAAGACCTTGCTATTATTTCTCACCCCCACCCTACTTTCTCTGAGTCAATCAAGGAAGCGGCTATGGGAGCAACTGCAAACCGTATTATCCACTTATAATGATTCAGTCATTACTCAAGACTTGGTTAGGAAGACTACGGATCGTAGCCTTCCTCGAAGGTATCTCATACCTCGTTCTGCTCGGCATCGCGATGCCACTAAAATATATGGCTGACAAGCCAGAAGCAGTTCAGATCGTTGGGATGGCACATGGGGTTTTATTTGTGGCCTACTGCTTGTTACTTGTAATAGTAGCAGTTGGATACAAATGGGGTTTTAAGAAAGTCGCTCTGGCGTTTCTTGCTTCATTGGTTCCTTTTGGAACGTTCTGGGCGGATGCGAAACTCTTCAAACCCGCTACGCGGGATTGAAGCAGAAAATATTCTGAAGCTTTAGCCTCTCTTTATATTACTATTGCCTGGGAGGGGAAAGAATTTATTCCCTGGGGCAGAGGAAACAATCGCGAAACGATTCTCATCACTGCCCGGATGATAAATCATCGGGCAATAGTGAAAGAATAAGATGCTAAAGCCTTGAGATTGGTTCGAGCTTCACTATCGAGACGAAGTCGAGATGCTTCACTAGAATCGCGGAGCGATTCTGCTTCATTGCAGCGCAAAGCGCTGCGCTAAAGCTCTACTTTCTGAATTTTGCCATAGTCCAGGGTCGAGTCGATGACTTCCTGAATTTGAGCAGCATGGTCGGGGTTTTTAACTACTTTTTCCATGCGCTCCCTGCGACCAGGGCGGAAATATCCTATCAGGGTAAACTGCTCGTCCCTAAGCTGAATGTAGTCGGGAATTTTAGCTTTCCCTTTGACTTTCATGATGTAATATGTCGGCATAATCGTTCGGCTAGAAAGTGCAGAAAACTACTGTACATGAATATTACGTCCGCCACGTTCTACGAATTCGCGGTCATAATCTGGAGCGATTGCAATCGACAGAAACAGATATAGGAAGGTAAACATTCCTCCTGTTGCTGAGGTGAGCATGATAAACAGAAAGCGAACAAGCCATGGAGATATTCCCACATACTCAGAGACTCCGCCTGCTAAACCTGTAAATACACGTTGTTTCAATGATCTGCGTAGGCGCTTTGGCCCTGATGTAGGAGCGTATGTCCCTCTAACATCGGCGCGTTGGCGACGGCCTCTTGAGCGGTTACGTGTTCGCGCATTTTCTTTAGCCATAGACTCACGTGCGAGTTCTTCAGGCGTTTTAGGCTTGCGCTTGCGATAGACATTGAGTGTTGGGAAATTGAGCTCTTTCTTGCGGAAAGCCAGCTTCACAGTTTTATATAAGCCATAGGCTAAGGAAGAAAAACCTACTATAGTAAGCAGTGGTACCAGGAACTCCAGAAACCCGGGATCAAGGGATCCTCCAAAAATCGAGTTTCCAAAAGCCGCTATTGCCATTCCTACTCCTGCCAGAATCGCCATGATTCCTGCAAGGGAAAGCTTGCTCTGCTGTGTTTTTTCCTCCTCGGATTCACGTTCGCGAATGCTCTCAATATCGTCGTACATGTAAGACATGTCGATTTCAGATGCGATATCGCCAGCACTTCGTTGTTGTTGTCTAGCCATTATTCGAGTTTTGAATTAGGGGTTGTGCGGTTTGGGTCAGCAAGATAGCCATTTCAGGTTTCATTTGAATCGTTACTTAGTCCTCTAGGCTAATAAAGCTGTGCTTAAACGACAATGGTTCCAGTTCCTTGTAAATCTGATTGATGATTTTTTCAACTGAAAATGCAGGAAAGGAGGCAAGCCCCAATGTACGTTCCTGAACTGCACCATCTGGATTAATTGCGCGTTTGAGGGTATGGATTTTTTGAAAAGGCTCACGATTTTGGTCACGTTTAAGCCGATGCAACTTTTTCTCCATATTCTTAAAAAAACGAGTCGTCTTTACCTGCTGTCCTATTACACTTCGCGGCAAAGTTTTAGACTCAGTACCAATATATTCGCCCAACGCATCAAAAGCTTCCTGAACAGATTCGGTTAAGGCTTTGTACTGCTCATCGTCCCAGACATTTGGCATATACTGACGAAACAGCATATGCTCTTCCGTTTTGATATCAGCTAGTGAAAATCCCAGGGCTTCCCAGTCAGCTTGCTGTTTTTGGGTGAACATCGTTGCAGAAAATCGAGGAAGCAACAATGGGAAAGGTGTATCAGTTGCTTCAAAAACGCCTTTTAATTGCATCCAGTAAGCCAATTCGCCCCAACCTCCTGTATAAGCCAGATTCGGTAATATGTATTCCTGATACAGCGGGCGCAGGATAACATTGGGACTAAATCGCTCCGGCTGGTTTTGTACCAAAGCTTCCATCTCTGCTTTCGAAATAATAGTCTCCCGACCATCAATTCCAAAGTCATCACCGCGTTTTAGTATTCTATCCCTTCCCTTTTCATCAAGCCAAAAGAGGTTAATTTCGCGTGGGTGTACCTGCTGAGGATAGCCAAGCTCATTCAGTGCGCTATTTTGTTCCAAAACTGCCGTCTCACTAAACTGACTGAAGAGTTCCTTCTCAAGCACGGGCTTAAACAGCGCTTTCAAAGCAGGATCGCTTGCATCCAAAACCAGCACTCCATAAGGCCCATATACATGATGTGCAAAGCGCAAGGTAGCCTCAGCAAGGCTGTTTCCAGTTGCGTATGCATCCTTTAACTCTTGGGCAAAATGCTCAGGGATCAGGGATGACACTTCTTCTGTAAGTTCATGAATGCCCGTTGCAGAAGCAAAGGGTGCTTTATAGGTTTCCTTTTTACCAAAATCCGAAAAGTAATGGTTGATCTCTTCGAAATCATGATCCTCTGTATGAATCCAAAAGACAGGTACTACCGGGTTATTCGGGTCTTGTTCGGTTAACTGATGCGCCAACTTGGCGACGGTCAACACTTTATAAGGAGTGTACATCGGGCCGCCCATAATATTGAGCTGGTGGCCGGTCGTAAGCGAAAAGGTATCAGGACTCGCTAATAGCTCCAGGCTATTATTCACTGCCGGAATTGAAGGTAAGGCGGCGTATTGCGCCTGCAAAACTTCCACCAAAGTGCTCCTGTGGTGGTCAGCATAGTGCTTCGCTTCGCGTATCGCGACAAAGTCAATATCCTGAAGACTGTGCTTATAAAAAGGGCGTAAGCTGGCGACACCGGCAGCGTAGTCGTTGCGGATATTGCGCTTTGTGACGGGTTTAGGCGTGGCTATTGTGGTCAATGCGGGCTTGTGTTTTGGTACAGAAATCAGACAAGAAAAATCCCTTAACTCATTTTTCGATCTCAGGGTTTTCAGATTCGGTAGACTTCATGCGCATAAGTAGTTCATCTAGTCCCCAAACCGACAATCCAATGACCAGGTACACTCCAATCATCCAGGCATTCCAGATGACAAGGCCTCCTAAAACGCCCAGAATGGTACCCAGATATTGAATATAAAGTAATTGCTCATTCGTAGCTTCCCAAACCATTCGCTCGAGCTTTTCCTCGTTGAAGTGTGCCATTTGACGAGCAAGAAGGCCTTCAATATCGAGACGATCGAGGATGCTCGATATCAGGTTCATTAAAAACTGGTCGGCAGCTTTGCGGTTCTCCTGAAGCCAATCTACTCCTGTTTCAATCTCGGCTTCCCAGCGTTGAATGATATCGCGAATGCTATCTGGAATATCCAGAATGATCTGGTCAAGGAGCGCATTATAATCATCACGATTAAAGCGCTTATACGTGTTCAGCACCAGGCGCTTTAAGCCGCTTTCGGCTTTTTGCTCCACCTGCTCATCTATGATTGTTTTAAGCTCAAGACGAACCTCGTCTTTTTCAAAATAAGCACTCAGGTTCTGGTGAAGCGCCTTCTTGGTCTCTGCGATCAATTCCTGATCGCGCGCCATTCCGATTGTGCCATTAAATATGACATCGTTGATTCGCTCGATAAAGCCTGATTCTTCCAGGCGGCGATGGATAAGCTCCTGGCTCAGAATGTGGGTGTGCATCCCTTTTGCCAACGAACCAATAATAATATCACGCTGCGCGGGAATCATTCCCTGCCCAAGCAAAGGGCGTTTTTTGAGTGGACGAAACAGCATCCGAATTGCCAGATAATTTGTTCCAAAACCAATCAAACCACCTACCGAGATCGTTTTTAGGATGGTTGCCAAATTGCCGTATTTTACCTTATCTGCGCCTTCTAAACCAAACTCAAGCCCCAATGCTGCCAATAAAATGATCCCGCAAATCCAAGGGCTGATGCGCAAAATCGTGACAATAGCGTGCTTTAAAGGCGAAGCTTTATAGCGGTTAAAACCACTTGGTTCTTTTGCCGCATCCTCATTCCCTCCCAACAACTGGTCAAAAGGGAAATACTTTTTGAAATAATAATGAAGTCGTGATTCGTTTGTCATGGGACGTTCCTTACGGCTCCAGCAGCACCATGTTTTGTGCCTGATAACCTTTATTGTTTTGGGCTATTTCAAATGTAAACATTTGCTCAGTCTTAGCCTGAAACTTTTTCGGAAGATCTTTGAACGCAAAATAGGCGAATTGCCACTCGTAGTCCATGTCCATAAAGCGGATGAAACCATAACCATCATGCAGACTTGTGATTACACCTCTGGCTCTTTTTCCTGGCTTGGCCCATTCGGTGAAACCTTGATCATCGACAGGTCTGAGATTCGGAATCAAATAACCTGATGAGAATAAATCTGTCTCATGGATGAGTTCGTGGCTGATGTTACGAAAGGCGATAACCTCCACGCGAACGCCTTCATTCTGAACGGCGCGTACGACATTACGAAAGTCGCCATCACCAGTGAGCAAGTACATCTTGTCCAGGTTCTTGGATTGTAGAAGCATATCTACCGCCATATCGAGGTCGGCATTCGCCTTGCTCACACGGTTTCCTTCTTCATCCTTAAACCACTTTACTTTCTTGATTACGACTTTATAGCCAAAATTCCTCAAGGCAGTGTGATAGCCTTGTTGGCGCTCTCGGTACTCTTTATTCTTTTTTGCCTTCTCCTCGTCATAGGCGAGGTATGTATTCAATCGGATGGGGATTCCTTTATCGGCGGTACAGTAAGCTCTTAGTTGATCATATCGCATGTTGAAACCACCGTTCATCAATATATTAGCGGCGTCAACATATATTCCAATTTTTATCATGGAACAAAGATAATGACTAATACGCTAAGTTTTTACCGGGTGGTCTTAGGATCGTGTACGATGAATAATTGGCGATGAATTGGGGCTAATTGCAGATTAGCGATTGCAGAATGACGAATTAGTGCCGGAGGCACTAGTACCAAATACTTTGGTCTCGCTGATAAGGCATCGTGCCGAGATTATCTCTGAGTTCCTGAGCCATTACCTTTGTGTTGTCAGTTGGTGTCTCAGCGATAAGCGCATCCAAGCGCGTGCGAATACTCGCTAAATCCCGCTCTGGCTGGATCATCGCGATTGCAAGAAATAGCTGCTTGCTTCGCTGAGGGCGATAAAACCATGTGTCTGTATTTTCGACATAGCACTCGTTTCGTGATGCTTCTTCCGGGTAGTTTGTTATCACATGAAAAAGCAAATCAAGTGACTTGGTCTGATTTCCGTTGAGTGACTCGTAACGCGCCAGGTGATAATGCGCCATCGCCACAACTGCAGGTAACTTCACCTTATCGATTACCTGCGCACTGAAAGCAGCAAGGTATGGGTCATATACAACACCTGTCTCCTGCTTGGAAACCATATAGATGTAGGTGAGGTGCGATATTTTAAAACATCCATCTTTGGTAGGATATTCTTCATCGCGGAAGTCATTGATAATCCGCAGGGCATATTCCTCAGAGCGAGCGGTTTTTCCTTGATTTTTGAAAAACTTCATCATCCGAAATAGTGTCTCTGCGCTCGGAGCGATTCGCTTTGCCTGAACCGGATCATGGAGCACGGTATTCTCCATCGCATCCCATTTTGACAAAAAGCCCTCCTGACCATCCGCAGTCGTGACAGCATACCAGCCGTTTTTCCACGCTCCCTGCACTTCGCTGTCCCAATTGAGGTAAGCGAGAACAGTCGCATCGTACTCTGCTGATTCGTAAAGCGGAACCCTGTCACCCAGCACGCTGATTGCGGCTTGTTGAGCAGCGAGGGCCAGACTGAGGCTTAGGAAAAGGATACTTAAAAGGGACTTTCTCATGACTTGTATGATGTTGTAGAGAAAAGAACGGAATTGAAGGGCTGTTTATTTAGCTCGTGCCGCAAGCATTAAATCTAAAATCGTTAATCGCTAATCTGAAATCGTCAATCCCTCCTCTAAGAATGCGCTTTGAATCAGAAAAATAGGACGAGAGTGCAAATTGCAGATTAGCGAGTGCAGAGTGACGAATTAGTGGCTGCGCCACTAACCCAACAACCTACTTGCAATATCTTCATCGGCAAGTAAGGCGAGAAGCTCAGACCGCTTGCCACTTACCAAGTCCTGAATAAGGGAAAGGCGTAGATCGTTTGGAAGGAAATCCAGTTTAATAAAGCGTTTGAGATTTTCAATGCGTGCTGAAGTAAGTTCTGTATCGGGACGTGCACTATAGTGCGCAATACGCGTAAGCAAGGCCGCCAGAATATCCACACGGATCGTTTCCTGAAGTACAACTTCTTTTAACGGAATCACGACTTCTTGCTCAAAATCTTCCGAGTCGAGGATGGTTTCCGGACTTACCAGCTCCGCTAGGTTTTGGTTTACATAGGAAATAAAAGCGGAGACCGTTTCTTTATCTAACGTAGAAGCACCCAAAATCTGAATCAAATCAAGGTGCATCACCAAATCCTCCAGATTGCGCGTGCTTTCAAAAAACTGAACCAGCGTACGAGGCGTCGTTCTATTTCCTGAGACGAGTTCTGGATAGGTAAGGACAAAGTTGATTCCACGGGGATCTACTCCCTGGGCCTCGGCCCACTTGGCCCATTCTTTCACCTCAAACTCAAGCGTGATGTGCATCATACGCGTGAGCATGGCTTCGTCCATCGGCGTTACCGAATAGTCTCCACCGTCAGGATTCGCGGTGAGGATAATATGCCAGTTCCTGGGGAGCTTCCAACTGATAAGCTCATAGTTCTGCAGAAGCTGCATGATACCACGCAGAATGCGGTCGTCGGCGCGGTTTACATCATCGATAAGCAGTATCCCCGGGCCATCCTCGGAAGGAACCCACTGCGGAGCGCGAAACACCGTACGGCCATCTTCGATCGTCGGCATTCCGACGAGATCACCCATTTCCTCAAATTGAGCCGGAGCGATATATGCAAAATTCCAACCCAGCTCCTTTGCCAGCCCTTCTACAATTTCGGTTTTACCGATTCCATGTCGTCCCCAGATACACACTGGAGTCTTCCGCTTACCTTCCTGCTCTACAAGCTGGTTCGACTCAAGAATGTGTTTTATGAAGCCTTTCACTTCACTTGCTTTGGCGCGGGTTCCGTAATATTGATAATCCATTTTTGGGTATTCAGGTTTCAGGTTTCAGGTTTCAGGTTTCAGGTTTCAGGTTTCAGGTTTCAGGTTTCAGGTTTCAGGTTTCAGGTTTCAGGTTTCAGGTTTCAGGTTTCAGGTTTCAGGTTTCAGGTTTCAAAAACTAGCATAGACTTTAAACATGCAACTTTCAACTTGAAACTTTGCACTATGATCTTTCAACTGCAGCTCCGCTGCCTACGCTGCTCATTTTTATCTTCCGTCCAGGAAGCTTATCCCAATCTTCAGCATTAGGCTTCAGACCATCAGGTGTAATAATCCAGAGGATCGGCTTGCGAAATACCGTTTCGGGAGGAGGGCCGAAACCATCGGTGAAATAAATAATTCCGTCCGTCTTTATTTCATTTTTTGCGAATTGAAAAACAGGCTCAAATGAAGTCCCTCCCCTACCCAACACTTCAACAAGCCTGCGTCCTTTGTAAGGAAATGACTCGCGAATATGCGTGTCGATAGCCACGACGTGGACTTGTGTTCCCAATCTCCAAAGATGGTGTATTTCATCAAAAAACGCTCCCAGTTCTTCCGCATGAATACTGGCAGAAGTATCAACTGCGACCAGCAAACGCTGTTTTCGGACCAAGCGCGTGCCAGGCGTAGTTCCATAGCGACGCGACGGACGACGGATGGTATTTTGGAGCTGGCTTGTCTGGCTCGTGCCTGTAAAAAGGCGAAGCAATCTTCTCCAGCTGACTTGCGCCTGCCCACGCTCGCGAAGCGCTTCCAGTTGCACCTGCAAAGGCCCAGGCAGGTATTCCTGGCCATGACGATCTGTGCGGCTCAATGTCCGCTGTAAGGCCTGGTCTATGCTGCCTTCCAGCACACTCTTGGCAGAAGACGGCAAATTATCAAACTGGTCCCAATCAAGATGTCGATCCATCGATTCATCTTCATTGTTGAGCAAGTGCTGTAGTTTTCTTCGAGCTTGCTTATCGCCTTTGCCGCCTGCGCCATCCAGCCGCTTATGGACTGCTTTGAGCAAAACATCATAATAATGCCCCACGCCTTCGCCTCGCTTTATCCCTAACGCCGCAAAGTCTTCAAAAAGCACTGGTGATTCGGGCAGCGCCTCCCGGTCTATGTATTGGTTCACTACGATATCAGCCGCAATATTGAACAACATCTTGAGCGGATAAGAGGAGCGAACAAGCACATGCTTAAATACAATATGAAGTAATTCGTGCTTGATCAGGCCATAGCGATGCTTGGGGTCCTGGAGTTTTTCGTCCCAAAAATCAGGATTGATCACCAGTTGCACCTGCTGGCCTTCCACAATTTGAACGCCCATCGTAGGTGCATCAAAGCTCACGCTACGGATCATCCCAGTGAAAAAATGACCAAAAAAAGGCTCCCTGGCAAGCAAATCAACGCTTACCTGGTCCACTTGTCGCAAAATACGACTGACACGCTCGGGAGCAATACTGGGCATCTTAGGCGATCTTATTTTCTATAATTAGGTTGGGCCGTTTTACACGTAAATTTTCCAATTGCGTTCGGGCAGTGTCAGAGAGCATAGGCAAAGTCAAAGCGATGGTCTCCAATGTTCCTATTTCGGCGAGCGACTCAGGCAAGGCCTGAATGGGATTATAACTCACATCGAGTACGCGCAACTTTGCCAGCTTACCGATACTTTCAGGGATCGTTCTGATGCCATTCACTGAGAGACGCAATGCTTCTAAATGAGTAAGCTCAGTGATGCGTTCTGGAAAACCATTTAGGTTAGGGTTTCCGCCTGAAACGCTCAATCCTGTTATCGATGAGAGGCGATATACAGCTTCAGGAATCTGGTTGAGAAATGCGAGGTTTAAGCTGCTTTTATTCATAAAAAACGGAAGCGACTTTTCAATCCATTCCTCCATGTGATTATCTACCAAAAAGCCAAAAGCAAATCGTCGTATTCGCTGGCGAATTTCTTTCGCAGCACACAGCCAATAGGCTATTCGACCTACATTGACTTCCGGCGAGATACCTTCTATAATACTGAGGTTTTCAGGCACATGCGATTCCGTTCCGTAGCCAACTTTTTTAAATACCGTTCCAGCCGTCAGTTTTTGTTTTTCATTTAAAAACGGCTTCACCCAACCATAAGAAGTCCCGACAGTCCCGACTACCAAAAATCGAAAATAGAGAACATCCATCGCAAGCCCCTGACTTACAGCGAGTTCCACTCCCATGTTTACTTGCTGTCGATCATCATGGGTAAGTTTTTCTATAATAAAATCATCCAGAATCGTGTCCGGGAGATTATGCGCAGCAGCGAGCATAATCGCAACCTTGCGATTGGCTTGATCGGGGCTTTCAAGCAAGCTCCTCCAGCGACTGAGACTTTCATCTTTTTCCCAAAACATATGTGAAACTTGTTTTTCCTAAGTTCAAAGATCAATTGTAGATCAAAGTTCAAACTATGAAGTTGTCTAACGAATCCCAAAAGGATTGTCATGTCGAGCCGCGGAGCTGGCGAGACATCTTGACTTTTAGCTAATTGGTCGATAAAGTCAATCCCGCATGCGGGACTCAGCTACGCGAGTCGAAATGACAATTTTTCTAAAAAATTGGCTTATGCGGATTCGTTAGACAACTTCTATGTGTAATACTCCTCCTTAAACCTTGAACTGCTTTGAACTTTGAACTGCTATGGACTATTGTTCCATAGAAAAACGCCTCGCGAAGAAAGCTTCGCGAGGCGTTTTATTAAGTACCGAATGACTTACTTTGAGTCTTTCAAGAAAGCGTCAACATTATCGGTAGGTACGATTTCCTCACGATAGGTATAGGTACCAGTTTTTTCGTTTTTTACGGCAACAACCACTTTGGTAAAGCCTTTCGCCTTACTCTTATCGCGGTATCCAGCCACTGTTTTCTTTGCCATGAGCTTTTTTCTTTAGAATGCTGTGGAAAAAAATGAAAGAGATTATTTAATCTCCTTGTGAATAGTGTAACGCTTAAGAATTGAGTTGTACTTCTTGAGCTCTAGACGATCAGGAGTGTTACGACGGTTCTTGGTTGTGATGTAACGAGAAGTTCCAGGCTGACCTGACTCTTTGTGCTCGGTGCACTCCAAAATTACTTGACCGCGTATGGCTTTGCTTTTCTTTGCCATGGTATATGATTATTCGTTTGCTTTTTTGAGGAAATGGACCGCAAAAATAGACTTATTTCTGAGAAATCGAAAGAATACTCTAAAAAATCTTATCCAACTTAAAGAAAGGTTTGTCGCGATTCATTTTAAAGGTCCCTTCGGTGCATTCCAAAGTAGCAAAAAGGTGGATGTATATTCGCCTTAAAGCCAAACGCCAACAGCTAATAGCCAACCGCCAAAACAGTTCCTATCGTTTAATAAATGTCTGACTAAAACGACCTGAAGTGCTTGTTAAATTCAGTAAATATAATCCTGACCTCAGCGATGAGATATCAATGGTATTCACCTCCATGTTCAGCTCAGCTTTTTGACTCAACAACATTTTTCCATTCATATCAAAAACGCTAATCAACTGAATATTATCAATCGCTCTATGGGCAATGTGCAGAACAGTTTGAGCTGGATTTGGATACAACTGAAATGATAAGGACTGCTCAGATTCCAACCCTGTAATAGGATTGTACTCATATGATCCTATATCGGTAAAAGGTCCAACTGGTCGAATGAACCCGCGCTGGTCTGCATTGATGGTAGTACTCGTCAAGCCGGCATCAATCGCGTCACTATTTGCCTGAAGGGCATGGCAGCGACTAGGGCCACCATAACCACCGGATAGTGGATACAAGCCTGCATTTCCTCCGATAATGGAGTTCATGCCGAGTGGGGCGCTACCTTTCGTTTGCAGGGTATCATCGAGCAAATTATGGCCTTGTGTACTGCTAAACTTTCCATACAGGCTTGCGCCACTTGTGGCGCTGTTACCCGACACAATAGTCAGGTTCACATCTGAGTCTGTAGCCTCTCCAAGATTCATAATACCGCCGCCTCGGCGATTTGCAGTATTGTCTGCAATGGTACAATGCCTGATGCTCATTTTGGCATCCTGGTCGATAGGGACATTCTCTACCGCTCCGCCATCCAGAGCAGTAGCCTGATTTCCTGAAATCGTACAGTTGAACAATTCTAGTTCTGCTTTTACACTTCCTTGTCCATAATTTCCGATAGCACCACCACTGGGAGCGGAGTTGTTATAGAGGCTGCTATAACTGAGATTAAGCGTCCCAAAATTACGAATCGCGCCTCCTCCGTACTGCGTCGAGTGCCCATTATTAAAGCTCAAAAAATACGCTACTGCCTCTACCCCATTTTCTACGGTCATCAAGTGGTGATCGCCTTTTCCTTTGATAATAAAAGGTTGCTTACTATTCCCTTCTATCACCACATCATGCGTGATGATCAAGGGGCTTTTAAGCGCGATGCCTCCATTAAGTGTATTGATCTTCAGGACGGTATCGCCTGAGCAGCTATGTACTATCGCATAGCGAAGTGATCCAAAACCAGTGTCATTAAGGTTAATAGCCCGACGATCTGCTTCGGCAGGTTCGCAAGCACCAAGTGTCACAAACTGCCCTCGCGGGAAACCGCGCATATCAGAAGCTATGACTGAGTCTCCAATGCCAATAACGGGCGACGAACACACGGGCACACGGGCGTAGAGTCCGTTTTTTTGCAGTGTCACAGGCCCAAGGTCCGGCCATGCATTAAGGAAATCCGAACCACCGTTTTGGCGATATACTACTGAGCTATTAAGGATAATGCGCTCGACAAGTGTTCCACCATGACTGAATAAGGCACCATGTACATCAGGATTGTCAGGTTTACTACTATTGCCAGCGATAATCGTGTTTTGAATATAATTAACTCCCTCTTCCTGATAAAGCGCGCCACCGCGATCCCCTGCTTCATTTCCAGTTAGGGTGCAATGAATAAGTGAAAGCATGGTACGCCTGTCTCCACGATCAATAAACATGGAAATGGCACCTCCGTTAATTGCAGCATAATTGTTAAGAAAATGGCAGTTTTCGGCAAAAATGGCAGCATAACCACCGCTACGAGAATCAGCGCCGATCGCGCCTCCGTTTTTAGGAGTTCCTTGGAAATTGTCAAATGGAGGATCAACCCTGTTATTTATAAAGGTGCATCCTCTCAGATATAGCGTTGCAGAATCCTCTGGCGTGGTTCCCACTCCAGAATTAAAAACAGCGCCGCCAAATCCTGCTTCATTATCTTTTAGCAAGCACGTTTCCAGCGTCAGCGTTCCAAAGTTTCGAAAGGCTCCACCATTCGCAAAATCGTCGGTACTATCGCGGTATGCATTCCCATTTGCAAAGGTCAGGTTTGAAAAAGAAATTTCTGCATCCTCATCAATCCAAAATAGTCGTTTCTTATTTCTCCCGCTAATAATCAGGTCTGCTGCACCAGGACCAAGAATGGCCAGATCTTTATCTGTCCTAATGGTAGAGTCTAATGCAATGGTTCCACCAACAGAAAAGGTAATGGTATCGCCATCATTGCCTTGGCTAATTGCTTCCCTAAGAGAACCGCTTCCAGCATCGTTTAGATTAGAAACAGGAATGATGCCTGCAAGCATAAAAACGGGGCAAGCGAAAAGAATAATGAGTAAAAGCTGGCGATTCATGTTAACAATGTTTTTTTTACGCCCCAAAGAACGTAAAAAAACCGGCAATGGCACCTTTGGACGTCTTAAAACAGTATTGGGGTTACGATTCTTTTCGCGAGCCTCAGGCTGCGATCATCGAGGCGGTTATGAACGGAAAGGACGTTCTGGCTTTACTTCCCACTGGCGGAGGTAAGTCTGTGTGCTTTCAGGTTCCTGCCCTCGCACAAGCGGGTATGGCACTGGTTATTTCGCCGCTGATCGCCTTAATGAATGATCAGGTTTCGCGTCTCCACCAATTAGGGATTCCCGCTGCATGTATCACAAGCAGCATGGAGGTGCAGGAAATAGACCATCATTTACAGGCAGCAATGGACGGAGCGTATAAATTTTTATATGTTTCTCCGGAGCGACTTCAAACAGAGATGTTCCGCCTTCGCTTACCAGCGATGCCGGTAAGCATTCTTGCTGTAGATGAGGCGCACTGTATAAGCCAGTGGGGTTATGATTTTCGTCCGCCCTATCTGGATATTGCAAAAATCCGAGAGCTTAAGCCCGATATACCCATCATCGCGCTGACAGCTTCAGCGACAGAAGCGGTTCAGGAAGATATTATTGCAAAGCTGGCGATGAAGGATACCTTGGTATTTCGCAAGAGCTTCCTTCGTCCCAATATCCGCTATTTCGTTTTACAGGAAGAAAATGTAGCGAGTCGCATTCTGGCTATTTGTCAAAAAACGCTGGGAACAGGAATTGTTTATGCGCGCACCAGGAAGCTCACGGTAGCACTTGCTGCATATTTGAAGCGAGAAGGTGTTTCCGCTGCCGCTTATAATGGAGGCATGCCCACCAGCCAACGTGACGAGGTGCAGGAAGCCTGGCTTGAAGGTAGTATCCGTGTGATTGTAGCGACCAATGCCTTTGGGATGGGAATTGACAAACCCAATGTTCGCTTTGTTGTGCACCACAATACGCCGTTTGACCTGGAGAGCTATTATCAGGAAGCAGGTCGGGGTGGAAGAGATGGCCAAACTGCCCTCGCGATTGCATTCAATAATCCTCCTGATCTTCATGAAGCCAAACGCTGGGTGAGTCTTCGGTATCCTTTATGGCAAGAAGTACTGACGGTTTATGAAGCGCTTCACGGCCTTCATAACATCCCGCATACGGGGGCTGTTTTTTCGAAACAAGTATTTGATCTTCAGGCTATTACGCAAAAAACCGAACTGCCGCTTATGACGGTGTATCATGTGATCAAACTGCTGGATCGAGAAGGCATGCTAAAACTCGAAGAGGACCCGGACGATTACGGTTACCTTCGTATTAAGGCAAGCCCCAATGAGGTTTTACGCTATCGCAAAAAGCATCCTTCGTCAGGCGAAGTGCTGGAGCATGCATTGCGCAGTTTGGGAGGTGAAGCATATCATTATGAGCAGCGTTTCGTTCCGGGTCGATGGGCTGAATTGTTAGGCAAAAATATCGAAGAACTAAACAAGCATTTCCAGGTACTTATCAAAGCTGGCATCATCTATTATCAAGCTCCACGAAGCCACCCGAGGATAACTTTTTTCCAGCCACGTCAGCGCCTTTCAAAACAAATATTAACCTGGGATAAATACACCTTCCTGGAGCAACAGGCTAAGGCACGCTTTGAATCCATGAAGCAGTATCTTGTGGAAGATAACACGTGCAGAAGTCTTCGGATTCAACGCTATTTTGGAGAAGAGACCAACCAGGATTGTGGTGTTTGCGATGTGTGTATCGCACGAAAAAAGGCCCTTAAATCACATACAGACAAAGACAAGCTTACAGCCGCCATCCTTCACTATATTCGCCAGCACCCAGACCAGGAGTATCGCGAAGTTGTGCGCCAGATTAACGAAGGCACGCGCGAACAACGCGAACAAGCCCTAAGGGTATTATTGGATGAACAGCTTGTAGAAGCAGATGCAATGGGGAAACTTCAAATTAGCGGAAAATGAGCAATAAAGGCTGGAATATCATCTCATTTCTCGGCATTGCAGTGCTCTTTATTGCAGTAGCAAATAACCTGAACTGGTCAGAGAAAAACGCAAAGCGTATTGTCAGGTCTGACGCCAGAGGTTACTATGCTTACCTGCCAGGAACTTTTTTATACCAAGATATGCAATTCGAATTTGTGTATCACATTGACTCAAGCTACCAGCAGTTTCATAAAGAAGTCCCATTTAGACAAGAAATCGATGGAAATACCATCAACAAATACCCAGCGGGAGTATCCCTGTTATTGAGTCCGTTTTTTGCTGTTGGGCACATCATGTCTGGCATATCCGAATATCCTCAGGATGGCTATTCCAGGTGGTATCAAGTCATGGTAAACGTTGCTGCAATCGTGTATATGATCATTGGCTTGATGTTCCTCTTTTCTATCCTCAAACAACTGAATGTATCGCGGAGAAACCGGCTTTTTATACTTTGGGTTATAGCGCTTGGAACGCCTCTTTTTCATTATACTGTAAAAGAGCCAGGCATGTCGCATGTGTACAGTTTCGTGCTTATTTCAGCATTTATCCATCTTACACTTGCTATATATAAGCGATTAAAATGGCCGCAGGTATTTGCGGCGAGCATCGTGCTCGGTCTAATCGTCATGACGCGTCCTATCAATATTATGATCCTGTTTGCTGTTCCTTTTTTTGCACAAAACAAGAACCATTTTATCCAAACATTCAGGCAGCTTTTCAATCCGTTTTATAATGTTCTTATTGGAATTTCAGGATTTATTATCGCCTTGTCTCCTCAACTTATTTATTACTACACTCAATCCGGGCAACTCTGGGTAGACTCCTATCCTGGCGAGCATTTCAATTTTCTGGACCCACATATTCTCGACTTTTTATTCAGTTACAAAAAAGGGTTTTTCCTCTATACTCCAATCGCTTTTCTAGCCTTGTGGGGATTTACATACATATGGAAAAAAGACCGATATAAGGCGCTTAGTTTGGGAGCTTTTCTTATCCTTATCGTGTATGTT
Source organism: Bacteroidia bacterium (assembly GCA_045106685.1). Classification (GTDB taxonomy): domain Bacteria; phylum Bacteroidota; class Bacteroidia; order J057; family J057; genus JAUIGE01. The sequence goes on from JBGCFB010000358.1 coordinate 26,290, forward strand.
TCTTCCTCATGGTGGAGCTGGTGGTATGGAGGCAGCTTTTCAGCACGTGTTATGATTGAATACTTGCCGTTTTTTGGAATCTTGTTGGGCTTTGTTTTGTCAGGGATCAAAACTCCAATGGCAAAAAAAGGGTGGATTACAGCTTTAGTATTATTAATGCTGGTGTGCCAAATCCAAACCTTTCAATACCGGTATGAGGCAATTCATTATGAAAATATGGATAAGGAATTGTACTGGGATAATTTTTTACGAATTGATAAAATTATTCTTAAAAAAGGTCCTGATAAGTCCCCAAACTAATCCCAACAAAAAAGCCCTCCAGGCAACCGCCTGAAGAGCTTGAAACATAATCTCACTGTCTATTTCACTTACATCCACTTCGCCAGGAAGAGGCGATATTCTTCTTTGAGATCATGGTAGATCTTCTCAAAGGTCTTGTAGCGATCGGTTAGGATCGGCTCAGGCTGAAAGTACTTGTGGTCGATAGCGACAGGGTTCTCATTGGCGTACTTAGCTAGTGCCTCTTCCTTCAATTTGATATCGTGATTCAACTCATCGATAACTTCTTTTTGGCGAATAAACTGATTCTGAAAGTGTTCAACTGACCGTGCGCAGTCCTTGCTGGTATTTTTATCCAGCACTTCGCCCAGATATGATTCAAATAATTCAATTTCCTCTTTAAAAAAGTTCATGCGACGAGTCCATATTTTATGGTCGAGGTGCAAGTCTGCGAGGTATGTGTGTTGAGCTTTCATATGATTAAATTTCTGTGAATTGTTATTGTACACCACGAAAGTATCGAGTTACTATCACCAGTATAATGACTAGCGTCAGGACACTTGCTGCCTTTTGTCCATATTTGTAATTCCAAATGTCAAACAGCACCACATATTCCAAGCAATCGCCCTGGTTGTATCATGCTCCATTCGAGTCAGCATTTATTCTGGCTCCGGCCTTTCTCGTTACGGCGCTAGTCATGGCCTTCCCACATGTATTTGGGGCCGATAGCCCTGTGCCGCCCTATGCATGGTTGCTTCTAGTAGTGTTTATCGATGTGGCGCATGTCTACAGCACATTGTATCGGACGTATTTTGACAAAGAAGAATTCCAGAAATTCCGCAAGCCTCTTACCTGGGTTCCTATATTGAGCCTGCTGGGTATGATTCTGCTTTATCTGGGAGCAGGAAGTCAGTGGTTCTGGACAGTCCTCGCCTACCTCGCAGTATTTCATTTTGTGCGGCAGCAGTATGGCTTTTTCAGACTTTATAGCAGAAAAGAGCAATCCTTATTCGACTGGGAGCGCAAGCTCGATGCTACCGTGATCTACGGCGCGACGCTTTATCCGATTATTTATTGGCATTGCAACTTACCGCGCAAATTCAGCTGGTTTATGCCGGGCGATTTCCTCGCGATTCCCTGGACAGGCCTTGCTGATGTTGCGGGCTATATTTACGCAGTTATTGTTGTCGCATATGTATTAAAAGAAATAAAAGCCTACAGCGATGGCCGTACTTTCAACCTTCCTAAACAAGGGATTCTCATAGGAACCATTATCGTCTGGTATGTGGGAATCGTCCTCTATAATGGCGATATCGCCTTTACGGCCACCAATGTAGCTGCACACGGAATTCCTTACATGGCTTTGATTTGGCTGTATGGTAGGAAAAAGCTTGACAAAAACGGCCCCAAAAAGGCCCGATGGTTCAGGATTCATATGCTGCCAGCCTTTATCGGCATCATCATCGTGTTGGCCTATCTGGAAGAAGGACTATGGGATGGGCTTGTGTGGCGCGATCATAGTGAGCTATTTCCCTGGGCGGAAGCGCTTCCATTTCTGGAGTCACCGCTCTTACTCGGCATCGCGATTCCCCTGCTAGCACTGCCGCAGGTAACACATTATGTGATTGATGGGTTTATTTGGAAACAACCCAAGTAGCATTCCTGATATAAGCATGCAGGTTTCACAGCCTGTAGGAAGTTTTTAAACAGCCTCTTCTCCATACATATCAGCCCAAACAAGTTCCGGATAATCCGTTTCAATCCAGTCCACGCCCAAGCTTGCGAGTCTTTTCACTTCGTTGCTAAAATAGGCTTTACGCTCAGCGGGAATTTCGCCAGGCATAAGTGGATATAGCGTAAAAGTGCCCACCTTCATATTGCGGCGATGATACTTACTTACCGTGTCCTCATCGATCAGGACATGCTCAGAACACACGGCATTCGAATGGACGATTCTGCCGATGATATTCGTCTCCATCAGACGATTGAGCCACTTGGCAGACAGCGGCATATTATCGTCGTAGGCAAAACCAGAAGGAACGATACGATCCATGCGCTCAAGATTGGAGAGCATGAAGAAGTTAAAGGAAGTACAAACCACCTGATCCATTACGTCCATCCTTTTGATGATCTTGGCCACTTCACCTCCAACCTTACGCTTCGAATAACTCGGCTTATACGCCTTCAGCTCTACATCAACAAAGAAATCCTCCCCTTTAATTTCTTCCAAAACGTCTTCTAATAATGGAATAGGCAGCGGCTTGGCATACTGCCTCAAACCGCCGTCAACCTCAATCTCCTGAAGCACCTGAATGGTCTTCAAGTCTTCCCAGGTAAGGTCGTGGATGTTGCGATCAACGCCCGTCAGGCGTTTCAGGTTTTCATCATGAAAGAGGACAACCTTGTTGTCTTTAGTAAGAAATACATCGAACTCAGTGCCGTCACAATGAGGGCTTTCGATTGCAGCCTGAATGGCCGGAAGGGTATTCTCCTGATGTTTGGTAACCAAGCCACGATGGGCAAGGATGAGGGGCTTTTTATGCATTGGTAGTGAGATGAAGTGAGCCGAGAAAGCGCCAGATATGGAGATGCGCGTTATAACGATAAGTCGTCTGACGACTTAAGTGGTCAGGCGACTTAAGTCGTCAGACCACTTGCGCGGGCGCGCGAACATTACGCTATTTCGTCATTTTGGTTCTAAAGTGCCTCATTGGCCCAAAAACCTCAACAGCTATTCGCAGATTTCAATGAAATTTATGCATAAGCAAGCGCACCTGAGTCAGGACTTTTTCTTCCCAATTTTGGTCCTCCGTGTCAATGCGTAAGGCCTGAAAGCCAAGGCTTCGCCCTTCCATAACCACGCCTTCAGAATCGTCGATATGAAGATCGATTTCAAAAAGGCCGGCATGCTTTGAAGCTTTACAATTATGTGCTTTTAGCAGTTTTTGATTGATGTGCTCATTGATAAAGCGGTCGGGCGCTAGGCCTGCGGCCCGAAACGTCACGCGCATGCTTGCTACACTCCGATAAGAAGTCGTGTATATCCAAATGGAATGGCCTTGATCGCGGAGTTTGCTAAATAGTGGCACGGTGCCTTTGCGCAGCGATTCTGCTCCCAAAAGCCGCCAGGCGAAGGCTGGACGGATTACCTCAAATTCATTCGAATAAGGAATCAGGGTGTTATCGAGATCGAAACTGATGATCATTTACTCAATCCCTAACACAATCTGAATATTTTCTAAAATTTTCTCCTGTAAAGGGTTAGAGACGGAGCCGATTTTTCGTAAAAGCCGCTTGTTATCTATCGCCCTTAATTGATCTATCATTACTGCACTAGGATGCCTTAGGCCCGTGCTTTCTACCTCAAGATTAACTCGTAAAATACTGATGTTTCTCCTGACATTAGTCGTTACTGGGCAGATCAATGTTGATGGGTGCCTGTTGTTGAGCAAATCTGTTTGAAGAATGAGAACAGGTCGTGTCTTCCCGGTTTCAGTGCCAAACTGAGGATTCAGGTCAGCAAGCCATATATCAAATTGCTTAATCGTTGCCATCTTCTAATAATTCAAATTCTGCCAATACTTCCATTGACTCAGCGGCTACTATCGCTGACTCCCTTACTAATTGCTCTTCCAGTAACTTTCTTTTATGATGCTGATTGTAAAATGCCACAGCCTCATTAATATACTTATTACGGCTTGTTTTAAGATACCCTAACAGTGTTTCAGTATCGTGCAAGATTTTATCCTGGAGCTTTAATGATATACTTTTCATGTCGATATTTTCAGTAAATATACATCAATTTCACATATCAAAAAATAATATCACCCTCACCCTACTCACAAGCCACCTTTTCCAATCTTTCGTTAAAGCCCAGGCTTTGAGGAGTTGCGCGGATACTGGCTTCATTCGTTTCGATTGAAATGATTACTTCTGCACTGTCCAATTTACCTTCCTGCGTGTAGGCATACATGCCTTTGATAAATTCGCCCTCCACGCGCCCCTTCAAAACGCCTTTGCGCTGGTCCTTTTCGGCGGGAAGCCAGTTGTAGGCGCCATTCACTACCTCACCCTTGATATTCAGAATAAGTTCAAGAACATCTTTCATTCCTGAATTGTCCTGATAGGGAAATTCCTTTCGAAAACAGAACTGAACAGGCTTCACATTGGCTGGCATTTCCGTTGGTGCAGCCTGAGTTGTTTTGGCGGTTGAAGTTTGCTCTGTTGAAGAGGATTTTTCAGCATTTTCAGCAGCAGGAGTACACTGAGAAAAAAGGCCAATCATGGCGCTAAGCAAAGTAAGGATTCCGAGCGATTTGAGTGACATATTGTGTGTGGAGATTTATGCTAAAAAGTGGCTCTAAATCTAGCTAAAACTGATTGATCATAAAAAAGGAGAAAATAAGCTTCTCAAAGTTTAGTGATTTTCAGTGATAATTAAGGTATCGGGTTTGGGCTTGTAACAAACATTAACACCGATATTGGGACCGTTCAAGGGAGTTAGGTCTGGCTTGGTGCTTTCGTAGTAATAGGAAAAAGTAATGCCTTCTCCTTTCTTATACTTGGGATAAAAAGGCTCCCACCAGTCTTGTGTATTCTGAAAAATGTGTCTTTTCGAAACATTGGCACTGATATAATAGAAAGAACTATCGGTATCAAAAACCATCGCAGCATCTTGTCCGATGGGTCTAAAGCAAAACACTTCATCCAGACTTAACAGAATAGCAGGAGGAGTTTGGTTGCTCTTTTTATAAAAATGATAGCCTTCAGATTGCCAATAATAATTGAGGCTATTTTCCGCTAACGCATGCATCTTTTCAGCTCGGTAGCGCAGAAGGTTTTGTTGTACAGGATCGAGTTCTGAAGCGAGTATTTTGTTGATTATTTCAGGATTAATATTCATCGCTTCTGTAGCATATGGATGTCCTAAGAGAGGATATATTTCCTGATTGTCTTGGACAAAATCTTCATGATTAATTGCATATTTCAACAAAAGAAGTGCCTCTCTAATACCAAACGAACATGCTCCAAGCCTGATAGCGATGACGTCATTTTCATATATTGTTTTCAGTGGCTTTTTCTTAAAATTATTATGCTTATACCCTTTGTCAAAATTGATAAAATTGTAATCCTTATATCCTTTATCAAAATTGATCCTGTACCAAGACCGCCAGTATTTTGGGGCTTCAATAGAAGCAGTATAATCATGTTCAAAATCAAGAAAGATGGGCTTCGAATAACAGAGTATTTCCGCATATCGCTCTGCTAACTGCCCGATGATAAATGCTTTATTTATCTCCTCATAATGACCCCCCGTCAATATCCTCACCTTTACATTTCCAAAATCTTTTGTGATGGCAAAGTCTGTATGAGCGAAGCCAGTGCTGAGGGAGAAAAGGAGGGTTATGGTGAGGAAGGTTTTCATAAAAATATCCTCATAATGTCTTCAATAGCATTTCCACTTCACTTCCGTACTGCTGAGTAAAACCTAAGGACAAAGCCTTTTCTAAGTTTTTTTTCGCCTGATCTTTATCTTGTATTTCTATAAAGTATAGAGCTCTATTTCGATAGGCATAAGCGTTTGTATCGTTCAAATACAACGAATAGTTAATATCCAGAATTGCGTTTTCAAGTTGCCCTAATTTCAGATACGCTTCGCCACGATTATTGAATGCGAAAGCGAAGGTTGGGTCCAATTCAATGGCACTTTCTAAAACAGGCAAGGCTTTTTCTGTTTCGCCTAGTCTAATCCGATAAAATCCGAGGTTATTCAAGATGTTCGCGTCTTTCGGCTCTGCCTCTAATGCCTCTTCCAACAGGCTGACACAAGTATTGAATTCGCCCTGCAAACCATAATATAAGCCAGCTATCGACTTTGCTATTCCACCTAAATCGGGATCATCAAACAAAGGCTCAACAAGCTCTAAAGCTTCTTTTTCTTTCCCCGTTTCAATATTCATCGCAGCAAGGTTGACATGATATGCCTTCTCATCTGGCATCAAAGAAATAGCTTTTTTTGCGTTTTGATCAGCGAGTTGATATTCCTTAAGATTAAAATGGCAAAAGGCTTTACGCATAAATGCACTCGATAAAGTTGGAAGAAGCCGGATCATTTTATCATAGTAGCGAATTTCGCTTCTGAG
>JBGCFB010000359.1:0-2599 GCA_045106685.1 Bacteroidia bacterium
CATTTGAGATACGTGTAACCAGTCGATCCCTTTCTTGGGAGGAGCCAGAAGGCACAGCAGAAGCTTTTCCTTGGGGCATGTACGTAAAGGAAGGGCAAACAAATGTGCTAGATTGGAAAATACCTCCAGCACCTAAAAAGAATGTTTTAGGTATTGATTTGCCAAATGCGAATTGGCTGAAAATAGCAGTGATATCATTGGTGTTTATGGCCGTTTCTGCCCTTGGATATGGATTGTATTCAATAGGAGAAGATAAAAGCTGGTGGGAAAGGGCCGAAAATCCGAATCAGGAACAAAAACCTTTTTGTAAAAGATCGCTATTTAAATCTGATAACAATTACAACGTCTTGTTATTAGAGATGGGGCAAGAAGAGAAAAGAAGTAAAATTTTGGGCAATATCCGAGATGGATTAAGTGATCTTGAAACCTTAAGTAAACGCAATCAAGATCGCTCAGGTATAGAAATTAAAGAAATTAATGAATATCTCGGAAATGATGATAAGGAAAATACTGAGTTTCTATGTAGTTCGTGTGGAGCTGATATGGTTATTTGGGGACAATATGAAAAACAGGCAAATTCAATTTTACTGTACCTCTATTACCTTACCAAAAATCAAGCAGGAGAAACCTTGTTCTTAAAACAAGAAGCGGGAGACTTAGAACGAAATTTAGGAGCCTCCATAGAATTAATCAAAAAAGATAAAGGACATCTTCGACCTTTACGTAATACCATGTTATGGGCTGCTGGATACAAAAATTATGAAAAAGAACCTCAATTAGCCCTGCCATTTTGGAAAAGATTGGCTGAAGAATTACCCGAAAAAGGGAAAAACTCTTTGAGTAATCCCTCGCCTGCTCTCTTTGGATTGGCATATGCATACATGGACTCATATGATAAGGATAGCCAAAGAGCGGAGGATGCTGGATATCCTGAAGAGGTATTGTCTCATCTAGATAATGCGATAGCATTCGACTCTACTTTCCAGCCTGCTCATTACTACCGAGGAGAATATCATTATTCACACAAATCATTGCAGGCAGCATTTGATGATTTTGAGAAAGCCAGTAAATTGAGTACTCCTACTTCTTTAGGTGCATTTTTCCAAGGAGCTTTTGATGTGGCCAAAAGGTTTGCTCAAGTAGGATCGGAACTGATAGAGCAGCTATTTAAAAACAAAGATTTTGATGGCGCAAAGGCGAGTCTTAATAGACTTGGAAATTATAAACCCACTGGCGCAGAGCAATATTTCAAGATCGCACGACTCAATCACGATTTGCGAACAGAAATTGATTCTGTAAAAGCACTGAAATATTATAATGCAGCGATTGAGCAAAATCCACAATTTGCAGATGCCCACTTACAAAGAGGAAAACTTTTTCAGGAAGAATATAGAAACTACGATTCTGCGTATTTAGATTTTTCCAGAGTGGTAGAACTTGAACCAGAGAATTTCTGGGGATACCTTCATAGAGGGTATTTGAACATGGATTTTTTAAAAGACAGAGAAGCCATTGCAGATTATGAAAAAGGAATTGAACTCAAAGAAAGGAAATCGATCTCTGTTCTTGGCAATGAATATGGAAACTTAGCAAAACTCTATGGACGCAGGAGATATACTTCTCCTCAAGATTCGATCAATCACTTTCCCAATGACTCAGCCCAGTTCGCTCGCTTTTTTAAATTGGCCAACTCAGGTGGAAGGAAATTTCGAAAAGCTTCTTTGGGGCAAAAAGTAGTTCGTAGGTATGACGAAATTATAACGACCATCTTAACCCCTGCCGAGCAACCTTAAATCCCGCTTCTTCTACCCTTTTTGTAGCTTCACTCTCTGGGTTCAACAAAGGATTCGTATGATTGAAATGGATGAAGTGAATTTTGGCTTTTTCTTCACTAGGTAGGTCAGAAAAATACGCCATGCTTTCCTCTACAAATGGATGCGGAATTTCACTCATGTCTCGATTCGGTAGTTCTCCATTCTGAAAAAAAGATCCATCCAATAGGGCAATATCGACCTCTTTAATGAGCAATCGTATATCGCGATCCCACTTTTCCCATTTATCAATGTCAGGAATGAATAATATTTTCTTTTTAGGCCCGATGATTTGATAGCCTGCGGTTTCGGAATATTCATCCCGATGGGGCACTTGAATAGGTTTGATGGAAAAATTATTGGAAAGCGTAATTAAACTATCAACTTTTAAGGGACGCATATTGATGTTTTTCAATTTTATCAACTGATCCCATGGGCCATTATTCGTGAGGAACGAGGCCATTCTGGGAAGAGAATATACCGGAACTTGCGACGCTCCCATTGCTTCTCTACCCAAATACATCAGGCCTGTATAATGACCAATATGTGCATGAGTAAGAAATATTCCAGAAAACTGAGCTTGTGGTGATAAGTCATGTAATAGGTGCTTTTGTGCAGGGAAATCAGGGGTAGCGTCTATCAGCCAACTCTCATCCGTATCTGCATCTACAATGCCTAATGAAACTACACTTTGTGCCTTATTAGGGTGGTTTTGGATGGATCGACAGCAATATTTATAGCAATCCGCTTGTGGAAACCCAGCATCTTGTGCCACCCCCAATACGACG
>JBGCFB010000036.1:0-36542 GCA_045106685.1 Bacteroidia bacterium
AAATGCCAATGAGTGGTATATTTTGGTAGATGATGTCACTGGAGGAACAGGAGCTGGCTACAATGTAAGTGCCGGCGCGTTTAGCAGTGCTTTTACGGGTACGCCAGTATTATTGGGCCCATTCACCCATTCAGGAAATGGTAATGCTGTGATTACCCTGACGGCTACCGATGGTGGTCAGGGAAGCGAAAATGTAGATATCGTCGAAGCCTTATGTGGCTACCCACAAGGGCAAGCCTTCTGCGATTGCAGTCTCGGTAGTCTGGATGCTCCAGGTGCTATCATGGCACAGTCTGCTCCTGGCTCTTTTGTAGCTGGAGGCGCTAGTGGAAACACGCAGTATTATGCGCTTGTCGATACGCTCGACGGCCTGATCGATTCTGTCAATAGCACAGGCCTCTTCACAGGCCTCGCCAACGGCGGCTATGCCGTCTACGCTATTAATGCAAAAGATGACATCACTGCTGGCTTAGATATCGACGATCCGATTCAAGACCTTATTGATGGCGCGAATGGCGCTGGCCCATACGATGGACTTTGTTATTCTATTTGTCCTAAAGCATCATTCTCGGTCGACTGTATTATTCTGGACGAAACGATTCGCGTACGTGATGCAATCGCATGTGATGATGGAAATATCCCTGGTGTCTTTAGCATTATCCAGGCCCAGGCTGGCGTTACATATGAATTGCTTACAATGGCTGGTGCTTCATTAAGTCCTGCTGTTACCGTAAGCAATACCGGAACTACTGCTGCTAATATCGAGCTGATTCTACCAGTCGCGCAGGTGCCTAATGATACTACAACGTATCAAGTAAAAGCGAGTGTGGCAGGAACCATGTGTGAATTGATCCTCAATGCTCAGCCTGATTATATTCCTACGATAACACCTGATCTCCAACTTCAGGGTATTATCAATATTTGTGAAGGAAACTCATACAACCTGATTACGCAAGCGCTTTGGGATGGAGCATTAACCGCTGAGGTCTTTGACTGGTATGATGCTGATCCTGCAGGTGGAGCTACTCCACTAGGTTCTGCGAGTGCTTTCCGTGGGCGTCCACGTGCTGGCAACCTGTCGGTAAGTCCTATGGTTACTACTGACTACTGGGTTGTAGGCCGTAACCGCATTGGCTGCGCCGATACGTTGATGTTTACCATTATCGTAGATGAGGTGCCGACCTTGAACCAAACAAAAGATGAGATTGTATGTAGCGGAGATATGGTAGCCCTACCTTTTATTATTACTCCTGGTGCTGCGAATATTCTTTGGTCAAATAGCAATACGAATATTGGTCTTGGTGCAACAGGTACAGGTGATATCAGCTTTACCGCTGGACCTAATACCAGCGGTGCTCCTATGACAGGAACAGTTATCGCGCAAGTCTTTAATAATGGTTGTCCTGGAATTCCTGATACATTTGATATCACGGTGAATCCCGCTCCTAACTTTGCTGCATCGAAGAACGATACCGTTTGTTCAGGTATAGGCGCTAACATCGACTTGACAGCGCTTAATCAAAATGGCATGCCAGGGGTGACATTCACCTATGGTGCTCCAGTGCTTAGCCCTGGGCTTTCTGGTGGTAGTATTACTGAAGTAGTTGGTTTTGAAAGCTTTGAAGGAACAGCAGGAAGTATTGGATACGCTACGCCAAACTACTATGCGAATACGGGTGACTATTTTACTCGAACAAATGATGGAAGTGTGAATCCTATTTCTTCCAGTGTCTATTCTAATATAGACGGCAGCTTTTTCTGGGCTGCTGAAGATGTGGACGGTAATCCTCCAATCGCTGGTGCACTCCCACGTTATTTAACCCTCAACGCTATCAATATTACAGGAAAGAGTAGCCTCCGTTTTGATGCTTTGTTTGGTGGACGTTCATCAAATCCTAAAGTTGACTTTGACGATGCTTTCTATGTTGAATATAGAATTGATGGAGGAGCCTGGGTAAAAGGGCTTCAATTTAGCAGTACTTCGACAGGGTTTAATAACCCTATCGCGCTAGATGCTGACATGAATGGTTTAGGCGAAGGTGCCCAGCTCACTCCTGCACTTGCGCCATTTGGCTTTGATATTACAGGTACAGGAAACAGCCTTGAGGTTCGCGTTGCAGTATCGATGAACTCTGGTGACGAAGAAGTTGCCTTTGATAATATTGAGATCTCGGCTACGAGTGGCTCCGGCCTTCCACGCACCACTGCCAGTGCTGATCCTATTGTAGATGCATTCGGTAATACTTCAGGTATGATGCAGTCTGCTACTTATAAGGTTGTGCCGGTAAGTGCTGCGGGTTGTGAAGGTGATACCATCATGGTAAATCTATATGTACATCCTGAGCCAGTAGTTGCCGTTACAAATGACACTGTATGCTCATTAGAATCTGCGTATATGTACCTCAGTGAAACGACTGGTCTACAAGGTGTTGACTATAGCTGGAAATCACTCATACTCCCACTTCCTGATGGAGGAGGAAATAATGTTATAACCTATTTTGGAGTAAACAATACCCCTACTGATATGAGGAATGAGTATGAAGTAATAGCAACAAGTCCGGCAGGTTGTGTAAGCAAGCCTGATACCGCGGTACTTGTTATTCGTGCTATACAGAATACTTTGTCTGATACCGTTATTGTTGCTTGTGAAGATAATGCAGGAAGCGGATCAGCTACTGTGGATCTTACACAGATCAATAGCTCAATAGGTACTGCTACTATATGGCTTGAAGACAACGGGCAATTTATTGCTAACCCTACCGCATATTCTGGAAGTGGACCTGTAAAAGGAATTTCTCCTGATAACTGTGGAACGACACGGAAAGTAACCTTGCAAATAGAGTCTACACCTACAATGCCTGTCGTCGATATGCTTATGGTTAGCTGTAACGGTGACCCTGTAACGATTGAGCCAGATGCATCTGGAGCTTCTGAATTTTTCAAAGAATCATTTGAAGGCCAGACAGGAAGCTACACTGCAAATCCAAACTTTATCTCTACAAACAGAAGTGATTACTTCACGCGTACTGACGGATCAACAATCAGTTCTGCTAACTACAATAACCGTGACGGAAGCTTCTTCTGGGCCGCGGAAGATATTGATAACTCAGGGACTTATGCTCCAACAGGCTTTGTTACGCTGAACCAGATCAATATTGCTAATCGTGCAAACCTTCGCTTCGACGGATTATTTGCTGCTATAGCAGGCAGTCAGTTCAATCGTGCAGACCTCATGGAAGTTGAATACAGCGTAGACGGAGCTGCCTGGGTGACTGGGCTTTCTTTCCGCAGCACAAATGCAGGAAACTCGAATGTGCGTATTGCTGAAGATACTGATATGGATGGTGTTGGAGATGGCACTTTGCTTGATCGCACCTTTAGGAACTTTGGCTTTGCTATTCCTGGTTCAGGAACTACCCTTGATATTCGTGTCAGAGTCTTCTCAGACGCAGGTAGTGAGGAAGTTGCCTTCGACGACCTACGAGTCAGCGGAACTTCTACAGCTCCTGGGAGCTACACCTTTTATGCCGACGCAGCACTTACGCAGCCTTTAGCATCAGGTGTGCCGAGTTATACTACTGGAGCTGATACTGTTTGGGTTACCACTGCAAATGGTAGCTGTGAGAGTATGTCCAAGCGTGTTATTATTGAGGCTCGCACAGCTGCTTCGATCATTGCAACAGGTGACACACTTATTTGTGAAGGCCAAGATTGTCAACTAGGAATAGCTGCTGGTACGACTGGCTTTAGCGATATGCGCTGGACCGGGCCTACAGGCTTTACTGCTACAGGAGCGAATGCTTCGCGCACGAACTTGATGCCTGCTGATGCAGGTTGGTACATACTCGAAGCCACCGATAATGCGACAGGCTGCACGAGTACTGATTCAGTACTTGTAAGTGTACAGGCATTGGGTTACCCTGGTATAGCTATTCGCGATACAATTTGTGTGCTGCCTACCGATCCTATGTTCAACCTGATTGACTCTATGAATGCAGGGCCACGTCCTGCGGATCGTGGTGGAGTATGGGCAGGACCGAGCGCCCTTCAAAATGGCGACCTTGGCACATTTGATCCAGCGACTATGTCTTCCGGGTTCTATCAGTATGGTGTTACCAAAGGGCGTCCTTGTGCAACATGTACCAAAGGCCATATCTATGTAAAAGTGATTCCAGCAGGACCAGGCCTACGCCTTGCGGCGATTCTTGAAGGACCGTTTGCTCCTACTGGAGGCTTGATGCGTGACGACCTACGTCGATTGAATGTGATCCCACAAACAGAGCCATATACAAGTCTGGGCTATACCTTCACTGGTGGAGGTGGCGAAACTGTAAGTGCGCAAGTCCTTAGCCAGACTGGTCCTGATGCGATCGTAGACTGGGTAGTGATAGAGCTCCGTGATCCTACAAACAACCGCGTTGCGGTTCATAGCCGTGCTGCATTGATGCAACGTGATGGCGATATCGTCGATACTGACGGACGCTCCACGATTTCATTCCCAACGCAGTTTGGTGCTGGAACTTATCATATCGTTTTGATTCACCGTAATCACCTTGGTGTTATGACTGCTCAGCCGTATGCATTAGGCGCCAATCTTGACCTCACGAATGGACAAGTGCCAATGTTTGGATCTGGTCAGCAATTGAAGCCGATTAGTGGCAAAACCGTCATGATGGGCGGTGATGGAGATAGTAATGGTCAAATACAAAACACTGATCAAATATTCCATTGGATGCCACAGGTCGGTACTTCCGGCTACCAATCTGGTGACTTTAACCTCAATGGTCAGGTTCAAAACACAGATCGTGTGTATATTTGGGCTCCCAACTCTGGCCGAGGTAGCCAGGTGCCTAAATGATAATTCTTTTGATTAAATGAACAATCGGGCATAAAAATCCTTTTTTGTGCTCGATTGTTTTTAGAATCTGATGAATTTGGCACAGGCTTTGTCAATCAAAATCACATAATTAACCTTGACTAAACATTTCCCCTGTCATGAAAAAATTTACTCTACTCTTTATTACTTGTGTATTAGCTGGCGTTCAGGCGCTTATGGGCCAGGCCTATTTTATTGACTTCGAAATTCAGAATGCTACGTATACCGGAACTCCTGGTGTTGACCAAGCATACGAATTCGATGTGATGATGAAAGCTGACCGCACAGGAAGCTACCACAGTCGTGGCCAGATCTATGTGTACTATAGCACTACACTTTTTGGCAGCTCGATTATCACAAATGGCAATGTCTCTTTCAGCGAAGGTGACTTGCTAACAGAAACCATTAGTGGATTACTACCTAAGTATTCGACTGTAAACACTGGTGTTGACAATGGCAATCGCTTTGTATTTACATGGCAGCCAACTTTTGACAATACATTTTCTGCTAACTACTTCGGTTCTGGTGATGCAACGCACACACTTGTTCCTGCAGCATTTGATGATCTTTATCACTTCAAACTCGACATCCCTTTAGCAAACCAAAGCGCTGCGCTTACTGCTACTGATGCGAGTGTTGCTTTTGACTTTACATTGATGACAGGACAGCAGTTCCTCATTGATAATACAGGAACTGAGCAGCCTTACTCTGATGGATTCCTTCCAGTGGAGATGCTTTCTTTCACAGCTGAAAAGCTTGCTCAGGATCGCGTTGAACTAGCGTGGGTAACCACTGCAGAACTTAATAACGACTTTTTCGCTATCGAGAAGCTTGTTGACGGCGGTGAGTATGTACAGATTGGTACAGTAGAAGGTAAGGGAACTACCCGTGAAACTTCTAACTACACATTTGTAGATGACTCTCGTATGGGTTCTGTGAACCAGTATCGCCTACGTCAGGTAGACCTCGACGGTAGCTTCGCATACTCAGAAGTAGTAGAAGTTACATTTGAGTTTACTGCTCAGCAATTCTATGCTTACTCAAGCGACTTCTCTAGCTATGTAATGTTTAAAGCAAAAGGTGAGCTTGATGCTGACTACCGCTTTACAGTACTAGATATGAACGGTAAGAGCCTCAGAGCTGGTGTACTTTCACAAGGAGTACGTGGCGGCGAAGTTCGCATCGATCTAAACGGAATGGCAACTGGTATGTACTTCATCCGTGCGCTCAGCCCACGTGGAGAAGTAACCACAGTACGCTTCCAGAAGCAATAGTAACGAACGAAAATTATGTTTGGTCAGAAGGCCGTCCTTTATAGGGCGGCCTTTTTGCATGGATGAGTTTTTTTTTGGCCTAAACTTCTCCAATATGCAATCGCTAATCTGCAATAGTCAATAAAAATAGAAGGATTGCAGATTTACGATTGCAGAATGACAATTGACAATTTACCTACAGTTACAACAACTCCAACTTACTGCCTGATGCAACTGCCTTTAGAAACAACACTTGCTTCGGCTTAAGCAAATAGTAGCCTCCCAAAGAGCAACTATAGACCTGTAGCCCAGAGTCTTTTATAGCCATATTCAGTTGGTGAAAAATGACTTCAGGCTTACGGGAATCTACATGCGATTTGAAATAAAATGCGTGGCTTACACCATTATAGCGATATGGAATAGTGACTGGATAGGCATTTCTTTGCAAGCTATCGAGCAGCGAAGGAGAGAGTGGGCCTGCTTTGAATATCGAATTCGTTTTTGAAGATAAGCCCGAAAAATACTGCTTAATGCCACGTTTTATATCGCGAATGCTGGTCGTGTCATCAGACTCGTAATCAATGTCCCAAATCACATATAAATCCCAAGGGTCCAGGCTTAACGTTTCATCAATATACCCAAAAGGATAACGGATGTGTTCCCGGTTTTTAGCAATAAAGGCAGCTTCCTTTTCTGCTGAGAGCTTTGGACAAAGCGCTTGCTCCTCGATTCTGTTCCTGTTGTGTAAAATACTGTCATAAGCTTCAGTGAAATAAAAATCACACAGCTCTTCATCCAAAGTGTCATTCTTATATTGCCGATATGTGTGAAGCTGCTTCTTCGTAATCAGTAGCGCAACATAGCGCTTGCTTTGGGTGCCTAATTCGCCCTTTTTATCTGGTATAAAAAGTAGCCGTTCTATTCGGTTTTCATCGCTGAAATAGGCTTGGATAAAGCGAGTTTGGCTCACTAAAAAATCTAGCCGAAACAGATCATTTATCGATTCAAGTTTCACTGATGTTTCCTCTTCAATGTATTCGTTAAATCCCCGCAAATATTGAGTGTAGTATGTCCTTTTTCCTAATTGTATGAATAGGCTCGGATATAAAGTGCCGGAACGATTGTCATACGAGATATCCCCCATCTCCCAATCTTCTCCCAAGCCTAATTGGAGCTTTTGTAAAAAAATACGGAGTTGCTTTTTCTCACTGAGAGCAAGTTTGAATAAATCGTTTAAACGAAAAGTATATGCTCCTTCTGCCTCTTTGAAAAACGCGTAATCTGAAAGGTATTCTCCAGTTTGAAGGCGTTTTTGAAGCTTTTGATAGGCATTTTTAGAAAAAAAGCCTTCCTGAAAAAGTGCGTCGAGGTTGCTTTTTTGGCTATAAACAGCGCTCGCTAAGTCTTTGCTATATATTATACGTTGAGCAATTTCTTGCCAAAAGTCTTGTCCGAAAAGATCATCATCAAGAAATGATGCTTCACTAGTTTTTCTATCGTTGCTGCCTTGAAGGTTTGTTAGCCTTTTCTCAAGCTGACCCCCCAAATGGTCGGCTATGAGGTTTTTACTTTCAAGATATTCCAGCCACCGAAATGCTGCTTCAACAGCCTTTTTTTGAGAACCTGCCTTATTGAAGCTTAACCTCTTTTTCCATGCACTGCCTATGTAGCTTATAAATAAATCACCCTCAAAGTCTTGATATGGTAATTCAAATATAGGTTCGGCGCGGGAGAGTACATGCAAAAAAAGCAGAATGCTTTCTCCGTAATGATCATTGACCCTGCTTAGCGTGCTATCTGCTAACCACATCTCATAAATAGCAGTGTTTCTCATACTTTCCTCAAAAATACCACGCAACCACTGCTTCAACGAAGCCGCACCCTTCGGAGTCAAAATCTCATCTTCCGCCATTTGATTAGCGATGGCGTCAGCTTGCTGAAGCGTAATCTTATCTTGGCTGTAGATATTTGATGCAAAAAAGAAAAGACTCAAAAGGAAAAAAGCAAGTGTTTTCATTCTATGAAAATACTCCTGCGTACCTTTGCACCCAAATGAAAAACGGCTTCAAACGATACCAACTGCACGACCGCGTGCAAGATGCGCTTCCGGCGCTGGGATTTCACAACCCAACACCGGTGCAAGAGAAGGTTATTCCACGCTTTTATCAAAAGATGAATATGATCGTGGAGGCGCCTACAGGAACGGGTAAAACCGCCGCCTACGGCTTGCCTCTCATCTCGCATCTCGACCTCAATAAGAATAAGACGCAGGCGCTCGTGCTCGCGCCTTCGCGCGAACTCGCGATCCAGATTGCAGAAGCGCTCCTCAGCTTCTTCAAAGGAGATAAACTGAAAGTAGGCATCGTCACAGGCGGAGCCTCCATGGCGGAGAGCGAAGCTGCTATTCGTAGTGGCGCACACATCGTCGTCGCTGTGCCAGGCCGCTTGCGCGACATCATGGCGCATAACCAGATCGACCACTTCTGGCGTGACATCAAATTCTTCATGATGGACGAAGGTGATAAGTTGCTGGAAAGCGGCTTTCAAAAGGATTATGATCAACTTCGCAAGCACCTGCGTAATCGCATTCAGATTGGCTTCTTCTCAGCGACCGTGCCGGAAGATGCCGAAGAAATGATGCGCGAGCGCATCGGAGGAAGGCCGGAGGTTATTCGCCTGCATCCCAAGCAAGTGTTGCGTAGCATTCACTTTGGATATATCGCCATTCAGGAAGGCCGTACAACCGCGTACCTGTCAGGATTGATCGCCGAGCGCGATCCGCGGCAGGCGCTGATATTCTGTCCTCGTAGAGAAGAAGTAACCGATGTGGTCAACTTCCTGCGCAGCACCGGCCATCAGGCGGAGCCGTATTACGGGTCTTTGGAACAACGTGAGCGCGCCAATATTCTCACGCGCTTTCGCGAAGGTCATCTCCGCTTCCTGGTCGCCAGCGACCTGGCTGCACGTGGCCTTGATATCGATGATTTGCCCGTAGTAATCAACCTCTCTATCCCTAAGCAATTTGACTACTACCTGCACCGTGTAGGGCGTACCGGCCGCATGGGAAATCGTGGTGAAGTATTCAATTTTATCCGCTCTGAAGTCGATTCGATTTATTTGGAAAAACATCACCAATATATCGGGCTTCCTGCACACGAGCTTACCGTAAGCCCTATCAACGCTGATGAGTCAAGGGTCAAGCTGATCGACCGCTGGGTGAAATATCATTTTTCACGCGGTAAAAAAGACAAAATCAGAAAAGGCGATATCGTAGGCTTTTTGGTCAATAATGCCGGACTTCAGGCTGACGAAATTGGTACGATTACTATTTATGATACATACTCAATCGTAGACATGCCAGCCTACGGTTATGAGAATGTAAAAGCCTGGGGCGATCTCAAAATAAAAGGAAAAAGCCTCCGCATTCGCACCTACGGCGCAGAAGAACAAGCCAACCGCGCCAAAGCGGTGAAGAACTTATTGCGGGATCGTAAAAAATAGGCTTCTAGCCGCTGGCCACTGGCTCCCAGCTAGAAAAAGCCAGCAGCCAGCAGCCAGCAGCCAGTAGCTAATAGCCAAAAGCCAAAAAATGTGTCTCATCCTCTTTAGTTATAAAACTGATCCTCAGCTTCCGCTTGTTATCCTTGCCAACAGAGACGAGTTTTTGGGGCGGCCTACACAGCAGGCACACTGGTGGGAGGATCAGTCCATATTCGCAGGCAAAGATTTGAAAGCAGGCGGATCCTGGATGGGGGTGGCGCGTAACGGACGCTTCGCGGCTCTCACCAATGTGCGGGAGCCCAACAATATCAAAGCAGATGCTCCAAGTCGCGGTGCCTTGGTGACAGACTTTCTGAATGGAAGTGAGTCCCCCGAAGCATATTTGAATCGCGTCGCAGAAAAGGGACAAGCCTATAATGGCTTTAACCTGCTGGTCGGAACGGCGGACAACTTGTGGTATTATGGCAATCGCGGCCCTGCGCCGCAGGCGCTGGAGCCAGGCACCTATGGTCTGAGCAATGATCTCCTGGATACGCCCTGGCCGAAACTTGTGAGCGGACGTGAAAAGCTTGAAGCCTGGTTCGATGAGCGCAGCGAAGCTGCCGCTTTCTCCATTTTGCAAGACCCGCACATCTATCCCGACGACCAACTGCCCGACACCGGAGTGCCCATCGACTGGGAACGCGCACTTTCTGCACGCTTTATCACAAAGGATAATTACGGAACGCGTTGCTCTACCTTTATTACCTTCGATCATAAGGAAGATATCCACTTTGTAGAGCGCACGCATGTGCCGGAACGAAGCGAAGTTAAAGAGCGTTTTACAGGGAATTAGGCACATGTATAGGAAGTTTTAAGCTTAAAACTTCTACTATGCACTTTCAACTTTTCCGCGTCTTAGTAGAACTTTCCTCAAAACATACTAATTTACCCGAATGAAGCTTTACACTAAGATTCTTATCGGGATGATCGCTGGTACAGTACTCGGGTATGTACTGAATATTAGCTACAATCATGATCAGTGGCTGCTCTGGGATACTAATGGCGACCAGCTCATATCTGCAGCTGAGTATGCTCAGATTGACAACGTCGTAATTCCTTTTGAAAGCGTCGACAAAAACGGGAACGGCAGTATCACACTTGCTGAATATAAAGACGCCTTCGGTGCTCAGCGTTTCATAAGCTTCATCGCACCTATCGGAGAAATCTTTATTCGTTTGGTCAAAATGCTGGTCGTGCCGCTTGTGCTGGTTTCGCTGGTTTTGGGAGCAGCGAGTTTGGGTGATATAAAAAAGGTGGGCAAAATGGGCCTCAAAGCCTTTGGCTTCTTCATGTTGACCACGGCTATCGCGGTGCTCATCGGGCTTGGAATCGCCAATATCGTAAACCCTGGCAAAGGCCTCGCTAAAGAGAAGACCGACGCCCTCATCGCGCAGTATCAGGATCAGGCGGCTGCAAAAGTCGACACCAAGGATTCTAAGGCGATGAAAGAAAAGAGTGAGTTTGAAAAGATCACGGATCTCTTTGTAAACATGGTTCCCAAAAACCCCATCAAGGCGATGGCGGAAGGAGACATGCTTGCCGTGATATTTTTCGCACTTTTCCTCGGTATTTGTATTACCCTGATAGAGCCCGACAAGGCCAGTCCGCTGATTCGAGCCTTCGATGGACTCAATGATGCCATCATCAAGATGGTGACGCTGGCGATGGAGGTCGCGCCATATGGTGTATTCGCTCTGATGGCGGGCGTAGTCGCGACACTGGGACTGGATGTATTATTGCTTTTGTTCAAATATGCTGGTGCAGTCGTGGTTGGCCTGGTCCTTCACATGATTATCACCCACTTTAGTTTCATATATTTTTATCTAAAACAAAGCCCCTTAGCCTTTATAAAAGCCGCCAAGGAAGCATTGATTTTTGCATTCAGTACCAGCTCAAGTAGTGCGACGCTGCCATTGAGTATGAATGTCGCAGAGAAAAATCTTGGTGTGAGCAAGCAGGTGAGCAGCTTTGTGCTTCCGCTGGGCGCTACGATCAACATGGATGGCACTGCCCTTTACCAAGCGATTGCTGCAATCTTTATCGCGCAAATATTTGATATTGACCTTACGTTCACGCAGCAACTCACGATTATCCTTACTGCAACGTTAGCCTCGGTAGGAGCTGCAGGTGTTCCTGGGGCGGGTATGATTACGCTCGCTTTAGTACTAGATACATTGGGAGTGCCTGCTACTGGAATAGCCCTTATATTTGGGCTTGATCGTATTTTGGATATGTGTCGTACCATCGTAAACATTACGGGTGACCTTACGCTTACTATGGTGATGGCCAAATCAGAAGGAGAGGTTGTCAAAATTCAGGATGGGAAAGACTTGATACCAGGTTAGTGGCGAAGGAATTAAATCTGAAATCGTTATTCGTTAATAGTCAATCGTAAATTCATCCTTTTTTGAATTATATGGCTGCTTTTTGACATGGATTCACTATTTCAGATTAGCGATTAACAATTTACGAATTAGTGCAAATGCACTAGATACAGCAAAAGCTCGCGCAACATGAGAAACTGGCTTGTTATATTCGTTTTGGGGACCGTATGCTGCCTAACAGCATGCAAAGACATGGTGAAGTCTCCTCCCTCCGGGCGTGAGTTTAATCTCCAGGGCCTGATCGAAGGACAAGACACTGGATGGGTGCATCTGTTACACTTTGAGGATGGATCATACGCCAAGCTTGATTCTTCGCGCCTCAAGCAAGGTGTGTTCAGCTTTAAAGGAAGCATTTCTATTCCGCAGCGATATTATGTTCAGTTGGCAAACAGAAAATCTCGTGCTGCATTTTTTATGGATGGAGGTGAGATGAGCTTTACAGCTCCGGCCGATAGCCTAAGAGGCTTTGAATTGGAAGGGTCTAGTTTGCAGGATGCATTTGAGGATTATAATAATCGCTATAGAGCACACCAGGAAACGCTGTCTATTTTACATCGCCAGGTGCGCGAAGCACAAGCCATTGACGATACAGTATTCGCCAAGAAACTCCAGGCGCGAGGAGACTCCCTCTATGAGGCTGGACTTGATGAAAGCCGTCGCTACGTCCGTACCCATCCCCATTCTCCCGTCGCCTCTTATGTGCTGTATCGCGATCTTGCGTTTAGCTCTGACCCAGACGAGTTGGGTGGATTGTATGACGCGCTGGACCCATCACAGAGCAGTGTGCCTTATGCTCAAATGATGGCTGAGCGTATTAGTCTGCTTCGCGAAGTGGCTGTAGGTCAGCCTGTTAAGCACTTCTTGCTGCCTGATACCAGTGGTGTTTCATTTAGAAGCGAAAGCCTGAAAGGGCAATATTACCTTATCGACTTCTGGGCGAGCTGGTGCGGACCTTGTAGAAAAGAAAATCCTAACGTGGTGGCTTCGTATGAAAAATACCACCCCAAAGGTTTTGAAATAATAGGCGTGTCACTCGACACCGATCGCCAGAAATGGCTCGGAGCCATCGAAGATGATGGCCTTATGTGGATACAAGTCTCAGACCTCAAGGGCTGGCAATCCTCCGCCGGAAAATATTACGGCGTTAAAGCCATTCCGCACACCGTACTCGTCGACCCACAGGGCATGATCATCGCACGCGATCTGCGTGGACCTTCACTCCGTGATAAGTTGGAAGAACTATTTGATGAAGAGGAGCAAGAGCAGGATCAGGAGTGAAAAGTACATGAGTGCAGAGTAGAAAGTTGAAAAGTATTAAGACCAAGCTTTGACTTCTGAGGGAAGTCTAGTTGTAGCAATTATCCATTGTCAATTCTCCATTATCAATTTTCAACTATCCATCATCATCTCCCCCGACTGGCCATATGGTCTGGCCTTGGTGTGCGCTTTAGTGATCGGGGCAATTTTGAGTAAAAAAATCGATGTCCCAGGAGCTGTTGCAGGAGGCGTCCTCACAGGCCTTTTATGGCTAGGCTGTAGTTGGCTAGGCGTAGGCTTGATGGCTACGCTCTTTATTCTGGGAAGCGTCGCTTCTCGCTGGGGCCGCGTCGAGAAGGAAAAGTATCTTCAGGAAGAAGGAGAAGTTTTTAAAGAAAAACGCGGTCTTCCCAATGTTCTCGCCAATGGCTTCGTCGCTGGGGCCGCAGGCCTTGCGGCCTGGCTGATACCTGATCAGCAATTATTATGGACCGCTGTTGCTGCCGGAGCCTTGGCTGCTGCCACTTCCGATACGCTTGCCTCCGAACTGGGGACCCGTTACGGAAAACGTTTTGTGCATGTGCTGCGCTTCGCGCCCATGCGCCGTGGCGAAGATGGGGCCATCAGCCTGGAAGGCAGCTTTGCAGGTGTTGTTGGAGCCGTTTTGGTGGGGCTTGTATGTGGACTTGGGACGCAGGCATGGAACACTGCAGTACTCGTCGCCGGCGCTGGCGTTTTCGGAAACTGGCTCGACTCTGTATTAGGAGTAAGCCTCCAACGCCGCGGCTTGCTCAATAATCACACCGTGAATTTTTGGTGCACGGTCGGTGCGGGAGCCGTGGTGTGTGTGGGGCTTTTATAGAGGTAGACTTTTCTCTTTTTCCGAATACTCGCTGCTTGATCCTTGATGTTCGCTACTCTCGAATGGTTGAAAAACACACGAGAGTAGCAAGGATCAAGTCAGAAAGGATAGTAAAACATCTATAGTATATCGTATCTCCATTCCGATTTGCATGATTTATTTCCCCCCTTTTCACATAAAAAAGGAGGTTCCCTACTGGCTGATAACTAATTATTTATTGTTCATTATTCATTTTCGAGGGTTCTAATTGGCTCTCCTGATACCTGAACCGTTGAGGAAGCAAATTCCAACAAATCGCCCCACTGACTCGCCTGTTCATTTACCTTGTAGATGTTTTGCTCGTTGAAGTATGTAGTTTAGAGATAGCATATAGAGATAACTATTTAGGCTAGATAGCTAGCATATGGCAGCTAAAAGCCAATTATTGTTCATTTTAATATTATTAAATCCATGAGTTCATTTATTCGCAATGTATGCCTTATGTTTTTGTTATTCCTTGTTGTGCAAACGAGTTATGCAACCGACATTATGGGCTTTGATATGACCTACGAATGCATATCGCCCTGCCGCTACAAAATCAATCATGTAAAGTACCATGACTGCTGTGGTGGTACTATTTTGGGACAGACGGTTCCTGTTACGATGCCTCCGATTCCTAACCCCACAAATCCACGTACACCGCCCTTTGGACAATTTTCCATGCAAGGTTTTCCCACAGGATGTTCCCCACTTCCGACACTGGTACAACCAGGTTGGGTTGTCACTTTGATTACAGATGTCACCCCGGTCTGTAATAATTTCATTTCAAACTGCCAGGCCAATCCCACTAACCCGAACTTTTGTGGATCTGTAGAGATTCGTCGTTCTGTGGAGATCGATGTATGTGGCAACCCTGGTTCTATACCATGTACGAAGTTTACATTGAGTTACCAATCCAATGCGAGAAACTCCATCATTACCAGTGGCGCAGCTAATCAAGGCTTATTTACCAACTCAACGACGATTGACCTGGGCGTAACACCCTGTAATAACTCTCCTTCGTTTTTGGAGCCGCCAGTAACCTTTATATGTTTGGCTGCTGGCAGAATGCAGACCTATAATCAGGGAGCTTTTGATCCAGATGGAGACTCACTGGTCTATCGGCTTATTGTGTGTAAAGGGAGAAATGGCGTTAATGTACCCTATAATCCCAACTACACATTTCTGCAACCACTTGGCCCTAACTGGGACGTGCAAATCGACTCCAGAACGGGCGATATTAGTTTCGATCCTCAACCCGGATCGCTTGAAATTGGGGTGATTTGTATTGAGGTATTAGAATATCGAAACAACATCCTCATAGGCTCTGTGATTCGCGATATGCAAGTTCAGGTGCAGAATCTGAACTGCGGCCAACCGCCACAATACGTTTCCCAAAATCATACTTTAGGAACAGTACCTATTACGCCACCGAGCAACACCTTTGTCAATGCTTGTATAGGAGCAGAGCTTTGTTTTGATATTCCTGTATCAAATCCTGACCCAATCGATTACACCGTTTCATGGAGAAATAATGGTCTCGCCGGAGCCACCTTTGTAGATGCCTCTACAGGTTTACCTGCACCATTTACTACTTCAGGAGCCACTGCTACTCCTACTGGTCGCTTTTGCTGGACCCCAACTGCCAATGGCCTATTCTTCTTTACAGTACGAGTGAAAGACGACCAATGTCCACTGAATGGCATTCAGGATCAGACCTACATTATTCAGGTGCTGGATCCTTTATCCAACACAACAGCCGTTACACGCCCACTTACCAATTGTAACGAACTTCAGCTTTGCGCTTTGCCTATAAATGATTTTCAAAGCCCTGTTTCGCATAGCTATTCATATAACTGGTCAGGAAATGGGAATTTTGACACAAGTAATCAATATGTATCACCTTTCTTAACTGATTCCTGCCTGGCTCATGTCTATCCTGCTTCTGGAAATTATTTCTACGACCTTGAGTTAACTGATATGTTTGGCTGCCAATTCAACTATAGAGGCTTCACCACAGTTGTCGGACAAGTAGAAGCAAACGCTGGAGCAGACCTGACAGTATGCTCAGGATTTCCGTATGCGCTAGGCTCACCTGCACTGCCGAATCAGACTTATTCCTGGTCACCGGCAACGAATCTTTCGGACCCCACTAGCGCTCAGCCTTCCTTTCTGTCATCTACTATTAATCAGCCTGACACCTTTAAGTATGAAGTGCTTGTTACTGATGTGAACGATCCGCGCTGTACGGCACGCGATTTCGTGAAGGTGGTTGTGAATGCAAATTTGTCGGTAAGTGTGTTGCCAAATAATCCGCGCATTTGCCGGGGAGGATCGGTGACGCTTACCGCCTCAGGAGGAACGACTTACCAATGGAGTAACCAGCCTGCGCCTGGAGGCAATACCATCACATTCAGCCCACGTAGTTCGACCGTTGTTTCAGTTGCAGCCTTTGAAAAAGGTTGTACAAGCCCGCCTACCCTCATCAATGTGACGGTGGATCCTGGCCCACAAGGCTTCCTCACGGGCGATACGCGCGTATGCGAAGGCGAGAACACGATCATCCTCGCCTCGGGCGGTGACACCTATCGCTGGAGCACACCCAATGCCAACGGCAATATTTTGGTACTCAATAATATCGCAGCTGTAAATCGCATATGGGTAATCCCAATCGATGCCGGAGGATGTGAAGGTGATACTGTCTTTGCAGAAGTAGATTCATATGATCTCCCTGCTGCCGACTTTACCGTCGATCGTGTGTGTGAAGGTATGCCCACACAATTCACCGATGCTACTACACTCACCGAAGGTGTCGTAACTTCCTGGTCCTGGGACTTTGGCGACCCATCCTCTGGAACTGCAAATACCTCCATTCAGGAAAATCCCACACACATTTTCTCAGCTCCAGGGACTTACACTGTAACCCTTGAAGTCGGCACCAATAATGGCTGCCTCGATATCATCACCCAGCAAGTAACCGTCGATGCGATCCCTGCTGCTGATTTTGAGTTCCAAAATGTCTGTGAAGGCCTGTCTCATAATTTTACCAACACAAGTATCATCTCACTCGGTATGATCTCTGATTATACATGGCGTTTTGGTGATGGAAATAGCTCGAATATTGCGAATCCGAATCACCAGTATGGCGCTCCCACATTTTACAATGTCACCCTGGTAGCAGAGACTCCCAACGGCTGTGTAGATTCTGTAACGCAAACGGTGCTTTATCACCCCAAGCCAATAGCCAGTTTTGATGTCTTGAGTGCATGCCAGGATTCGGTAGTGTTTGCGTTCAATGGCGCTTCTGTAGGAGGTGGTCTCGACGAAGTGAACCAATGGTTCTGGGACTTCGGTGACCCGGCAAGTCCGAACAACAACTCCGTCTGGGATAATCCTCGACACGTATATGAGAATGCTGGCTCTGCAACGATCCAGCTCACCGTAACCACAGCCAATGGCTGTGTCGATGATACCACCGCTGAAGTTGCCATTCACGAGACGCCGATTTCTGGCTTTACTGTTCAAGGGAATTGTGAAAATACACCTGTTCTTTTCATCCAGCAGGGCAGCGCAAATCCAGCTACGCCGCTTGCGCGCTGGAACTGGGACTTTGGGCAAGGAGACAAAGCCGATACACGCAGTGCGACAGTCTCATTTCGCGAAGTAGGAGCAGGTGTTTATCCTGTCCGCCTTGAGGTTATCACGACTGAAGGGTGTAGAAAAACAGCGATTCAGGATGTTATTATCAATCACTCGCCGCAGGTACGATTTGCCTATGAGGATGTTTGTATTGGGCAAGAAATGCTGTTTCGAAGCAAAACTCAGATAGACTCTTCTGGAGCACTTCCGGGTGCCTTGGCAAGTTGGGCCTGGGACTTTGGCGGGGCCGGACAAGGCGTCATCAGTGGCCCTGAGGTTGATTATATCTATGATGCCCCTGGCGATTACATGGTCAGACTTAGCGTGACCTCAGATTCGGGTTGTGTTAGCTTCCAGGATCGCGAAGTGACGGTAAACGAGTTGCCTGATTTGCCCGACCTGACGGCGGAGTCTGTATGCTTTAGCAGTTCGGCGCGCTTGCTGGCTGCCACCAATCAAACTGTTGCCGTCAACTGGTATACATCATCTACAGCAACGGAACCATTTCATACAGGAAATTCTTACGTGACGCCGCCTTTACCCTACACTACTACCTATTATGTAGAACCAGTATCGGCGGAGGGTTGTATCAACAGTCGGCAGCCTATCGTGGCGACAGTATTTGACGAGGCGGAAGTGCTGCTGAGTACGAGCCGAGCATTCGTGGAGCTGCCGTTGGGTGTGATCGAATTTGACACGCGAAGTTCAGTGCCGATAGTTGAGTGGAATTGGGACTTTGGAGAAGGAACGACTTCTACGCTTGCGGAGCCTGTACACGAATATAGCGAGCCAGGAAAGTATGAAGTTAACGTGGTCGTAACCGATGAGCGCGGTTGTTCTTACACCCGCAATGCCGTCATTGAGGTGACGAAAACGATCGGTGACTTTTTTCCTACGGCATTTAGTCCGAACAGCGACGGCTTCAACGATGTCTACACCATCGGAGCCTATAACCTAATCGATTTCCAGATCACGATCTTTAATCGATGGGGAAATGAAGTGTTCACTTCAGGAAGCGCTGACTTTCAGTGGAACGGCCTCGACACCAATGGCAAAGAAGTACCAGAAGGCGTTTACGTTTATCTCGCCCGCTTCCTCGACACCAACGGCAAAATGACCGAGAAAAAGGGTACGATCACCCTGATACGTTAATCTCAAAGTATCGTACTGACGCTAGTCTGTAGTCCATTTCGATGGGCTGCGGGCTGGCGTTTTTTTATGGGGTGAGAAGATTTTGGAAAAAATAGGCAAATAAAAAAACGCGTCCCTCGAAAGGTACGCGTCATGTTAATGTTGAGTTGAAGGGTGGTTTAAATTCCGTAGAGATACCACTCGTCTTCTTCTTCAATGATTTCTTCAGTTTCATCTGGCTGGTTGCTTAGGTACAACAAGGTAATTTGAGCGAGAGGGTCGTCTGAGTTCATGATTTTTTTTGGATTGAAATGTGATAAATTATGCGTTTGGTAAAGTTAACGTAAATTCGACTGAAATCGTTTACGTTAACGCAGTTATTTTTGCAAAAATTCTGCCAAATATTTCGATGCGCAAAATTCTCCACACGTATAAGCTTCGTTTGACCAATCTTAGTCAGGCAAACCGTAGCCTCAGACTCTCCAAACTGAGTAGGAGAAGAGACATTGATTTGTGCGATTTAGGCTATGTAGAGCAGGAAAGTCCGGAAGATATACTGAATAAAATTCTGGACGGAAAGGATGTCGTACTGGTCAAAAAACTCGACGCTCGTCATCCGCGCACTAATCTGATTTCCAGGCATTTAAATAAAATCTATAGAGAAATTAATACACTGTTTGAAGAAACAGGTGCCTATGATCTGTACATTGGCTATCCATTTGTGGAAGGGAAGTTTCTCGATGAGTCCACTGCGCGATGTCCGGTCGCCCTTTTTCCTGTACGTCTTGAGCGCGACCTGCGCGCACGACCACGCTGGAAACTGACCAGTCTAGCCGACGAACCAGTGCTGCTCAACCGCACTTTTTTCCTTGCATATGAGCGCTTCCAACAGCAACGTTTTTCGCCTGACTTTTTTGAAGTAGAAATCAACCGAAATAAAGACTGGCGAGCCTGGCTCAATGAGCTCTACGAGCTTATCAAGTCGCACGAAGTCGAGGTCAATTTTAACTCACGTTTATTTGACCTGAAACTCAACAGCATTCCAGACCTCACCGCCGAGACCATGGCCAACTGGCCGCTGGGTAAACTCACCTTTCAGTCGCAGGCTGCCCTCGGCATATTTCCTCGCTCCGACTCTGCCCTCCTTCAGGATTACGAAGCCCTTGAAGCGATGAAGCCGGACGAGCAAAAAGCCTTCAGGCTGGATGCCCTATTTCCAGAAAAAAACCAGAGCGACCTCGCCCCACCGAATCCCCGCGAGACCAAACGCATCCGCGAAGAGGATCGCTACTTCGTCACCGAGGTCGACGAAAGCCAGGAAGCAGCCCTGCTGGATGTGCAGCGAGGCGCCTCGCTCGCCCTGCACGGACCACCAGGAACAGGCAAATCGCAGGTCATCGTGAACCTCATCGCCAATGCGATGGCGCACGACAAGCGCGTGCTGCTCGTTTCTCAAAAACGTGCCGCGCTTGACGTCGTCCACAAACGCCTTGAAACCCTGGGCTTGGGACGGTTTGCAGCATTGGTGCATGACCACCGCCACGACCGCAAGGCGATATTTGCCCAAATCCGCCGCCAACTCGAAGACACCGAGCACTTTCAAACCGAGCTCCGCGACCTGAATTTCACCCAATGGGAACACGAGTACCGTCAGGTATCACGGCAAGTGGATCAGTCGGCGCGGATGTATGACGAACTGTACGAGGCGCTTACCACACTAACTGAACAAGGACTGAGTCCGCATGAATTATATATGGCCTGCACTGTAAAGGAGCCAGCCGTCTCACTCGATCAGGAATCTCGCAATCTGACGCAAGACCGCCTGCGGGTCCTGCTGGATAAGCTGGAAGCATTGCATGACTATCGCGAACTATTTGTGCCGGAGCATCCCTGGGCGGAGCGACTGAGCTTCCATGCATGGAAGTATGACGAGCAGCAGGCCATCCGGCAATTGGTACACAATATCCCTACACAATGTGCAAGCTTGCGTGAGGAACGCGAAGCGCTGAAAACCCTTTTGCCAGAACTGTCCGACGAACCTGGCCACAACGAGGAAACCCTCCAGCAGGCGGCGAACGTGCAAAGACTGTTGATACAGACTGAAATCCGCGAGGATGTTGAAGCGATATTGATGGAGCGCATGAGCCCGGCCAAGGTCAAAACGATGCTCGACGGCTTTGCAAAAGAAGTGGAAGACTTAGGCTCGCTGAAGTTGTTTGCGCAATTTCCCTGGGGCCGTTTTGAAGAAATAGAAACTCACCTAAAGCATTATGGAGCCTTTCGTAAAAAGCCTTTAAAACTGCTCAACCTCAATTATCTCAAAGCGCGGTGGTTTTTGAAAAAATGGCTGGAACCGCAAAGCGAGAAGCTCGTTCCTGCCACCTTCACCGCACTCAAGCGCGAGTTTACCAAAGTCCGCAGAGTTCAGCGACGCTTCGGCAAGGTATATCAACATGGCTTTTTTGAGGACTTTCCTTTGTTAGAGTCGCTGGACGAAAAGCGGCGCTGGCTTGTGAAGAAGGAAAGCCACCTGCATGCATTGACGGCGCTTTCAGCAGAGGAGCTGGGAAGTTTTAAGCCGGTTTTTGATCATGGTCATTTAGATGAAAAACATTGGGAGTCGCAGCAAGATATCGCGCGACGATTAGACGAATACAATCAACATTTGCATCAAGCGCAGGCCGATTGGGGTCGCTATTTGAGCAAACAACAAATCGAGCAACTCTTTGCAGAACTGCCTGAGTCCGCAGCAGTGGAGCAGCACTGTGTGGCGATGACTGAGGGTCTGGATGCAGACTTCGGAGACATGCAGCAGGCCGATACGCTACTGGCTAATTTGGATGGAACGGCGCTGGGGGTTTGGGAAAAGGTGCAGCAGGCAGTTGAAACTTTGCCGGAATCGGCAGAGGATCGCCGCGAAGCTGTAAGGCAGTCAGTGTTATTCTACTGGCTTCAGCAGGCAGAGCAGCGCCTTCCAGTACTGGCGCGGGTAAGTGGCCGTGGCTGGGCGCGAGAACGCAAGCAGTTTGCGCGCAATTCGGCAGAACGGCGCAAGCGCGTTACAGAATTGGTGAGTCGCCGGGTCAAAGAGCAAATCATCGATCGCATCGAATATAATCGCCTCGGCAATGCCGTCACCTACCGCGAAATCCAGCATCAGGTCAATAAAAAGCGCCGGCTCTGGTCAGTGCGTCGTTTGGTGAAGGAAAGCTGGGAGTCGGGTTTGGGCAAATTGCTTCCTTGCTGGATGTGTTCGCCCGAAACGGCTGCGGCTATTTTTCCACTCCAGCCCGACTTCTTTGACTTGGTGATTTTTGACGAAGCCTCCCAATGTTTCGTCGAACGTGGCCTGCCCATTATGCTGCGCGGAAAACAGTGGATCGTGGCTGGCGATCACATGCAACTCCAGCCTTTTGATCTATATAAAGTGCGCTATGAAGAAGGTGAAGATGAACTGACCGAATATGATGCTGCGTTGGAAGTGGAAAGCATCCTCGACCTCGCTCGCCAACGATTGCAGGAAGCACGCCTTGCCTGGCACTATCGTTCGCGCGATGCTGCCCTTATCAATTTCTCCAATCATGCTTTTTATGATGGAAGATTGCAGGTCGTTCCCTCAGCGAAAAAGCCGACGATAGCGCCTTTGCAATGGATCGCTGTAGATGGTTTGTGGGAAAAAAATACGAATCTGGCAGAGGCGGAAAAGGCAATTCGTTTGGTCGAAAAGTTGATGGACGCCGACAATCCCCTCAGTATCGGGATCGTCACATTCAATTTCCCTCAGCAGGAGTTAATTAAGGATTTGTTAGAAAAACGTCTGGCAGCGATGGCGGAGCAAAACGATCCGCGTTATCCGATTCTTCAGCGTGCGCTGCTGCCTCCGGCGGCTGAGGCCGACACGGGCCTTTTTGTCAAAAATATCGAAAATGTACAGGGCGACGAGCGCGATGTGATCATCTTCTCGATCGGCTACGCCCCCAATGAAGCGGGCAAGCTCAACGCCCAATTTGGTCTGCTGAGCCAGCGCGGCGGCGAAAATCGCCTCAATGTGGCGATCTCCCGCGCCAAAGAGCGCTCCTATGTATTGTGCAGCTTTCGGCCAGAAGCACTTCAGGTAGCAGAATCCAAGCATCCTGGGCCACGCCTGCTGAAGCGCTTTTTGCAATATGCATATGCGATGAGTGAAGGCCGCACGGCTGATGCTTTTGGCTTGCTGGACAGCACGGCGGGAAGTCGCGATCTGGAATTGCCGAATCCGCTTGCGGATGAAGTCGCGCAGGCGCTTGAAGCGCGCGGTTATCGCATCAGCCGCAACCTCGGCGACACCAATTTTAAGCTTGACCTTGCGATCCAAAACGCCGCAGGCGAGCATGTGCTGGGCATTCGCTGTGAGGGGCCGCATTATTTTAGCGGAAGCACCGCCAAGGCACGTGAGATATATCGGCGCGAGCTCCTCGCGCAGCGAGGTTGGAAGCTTTGCCACGTGTGGGCGCGGAACTGGCGGATTGATGCTGAGAAGGAGCTTGAGCGGATTGTGGATATGTTGGGGTAACTGTCTTTTTAAAATCTGATGTCGTATCTCTGATATAGTATCTCGTATTTCCGCTCCTCTTTTTCTTTACCCTAAAAACCCCAAGCAGCCATGATCAATATCAACATCCTGCAACTGGAAAAGCACCAGTCCACTGCGCTTTTTGAATACATCGAAACCGGTATCTACAAAAGTATAGAAGATGATGAGCACAAAATCGGTCTTGTCCTACCGAAGCTTGCCCAACTCGATTCTCGCAATTCCTTTGGAGTTTTTACTCAGCAATCCTAAAAGATCACTCGCTGGAACAGTACGCTCAACCTGTTGGTTTGAGAAGGTAATCGATGCCGTGTTGAGGAAGGTCTTCCACGGGATTTCTGCATCAAATTGTGAGATTTTTTTATAGCCTTTATAGTGAGCATTTCGCGCCATTCCTATGTGGGCGATTTCATTTGGAGCAAGGCTGAATGTAATCTCGTTTGATTCAAACTTGATTTGCTCATGCTCCTTTGAGCCTTTTCTTTGAATAGCGATTTGCGTGCTCAATATTCCTCTGGGGTCATCGAGTGTGTATGATACCGTCCACGTTTTCTCTGTTTTATTCTGTATCTGAAAAGCCTTGCAGGATGAAAGTTAGGGAAAGGAGAAGAAGGCTATTTCGAATTGTGTGCATAGAGGTAATGGGTTGTTTTAGGGTTGCAGCTTTTATAACGCATTCAATTACTCAATCACGCCCCAACCCCATAATCCTTTTTGGAATCGAATGTTAATGCGTTCAATGTTTGTGTCAAAGTTTTCGTAATTGGTTCCTGATAATTCGACTTCATCGGATAAAGCATTATTCGCTATCTGTAGAAGAGGCACTCGCTTTTTTGTTCGCCTTTGAAAGCCAGGCCTTTTACTCTTCACGTCTAAAACTTGAAATTCTTCTGTTAAGACCTCATTACTACGAAATATATAATTCGTTCCTAAGGCAATATTGTCGAGATATCCTCCGAACATAATAGTACTTCCAAATAGCACAGAAGCAATGATGACGATTTTATATAATGTCAGCTTAACCCCTGTTAATTTCTGATAGGTATCATTTTTCAGCAATTCAAAGTCTTTCACTAAAAGTAGAAATCCAATGATTGACGGGATGATTAGTAAAACCCAGAACCAGATTCCATGCCTCAGGGTTATGCGATCTAAGTAAAAATTAAGCACGTGCGACAGGCATCCTACTGCAAAGATGAATTTGATATTTTTTTCGGTGATGATCGGAGATCTCATTTTACAGCTAGACAGTTTCTTAGTATAAATTCAATAAGCAGGTAGACTTGTCAGCTTGCTACTTTCCTAGTTTAAATTCATCAGTATAGGAATATATTTTTTGCTCCACATAAATATTATCCTCAATTCCCTTTTCCTCCAAGTTCTTTTCAAACACTCGGTCATTGATCATATAGTCAATTCGGACCCTATAGAGACCTCCAGTCTCAAAGTTCTTGACCGCACATCCAAGTATCATATCCTTGAATGTTTCCCCTTGTTGGCCTGATTCTAAGTCCATTTTAATCCTTGGGGCATTGCAAGATATACTCACCCAACCAGAGTCTGTTTTGTGCTCGAATCTCATGAAAGCTATGCTATGAGGTTGAACCCAATTAATCGATAACATAGATGAAAACCTTAAATAAGCTCCATAAATAGTGCTATCGTTGTTATTGGTGACATTATAATCAGGAAGGAGAAGTGTGTCTTCAGCAAATTGCTGCGCTGGGTCCCAGTTTCTAACAAAATCAACTTTCGAAAGAGAGCTGGTATACTGATCCAAATAAATGGCATTATGCTCTCTTTCCATTTGAGGCTCATTTGCCAATTCAGTGTTTAGGGAAAAGGATTTGGTATCTGGGTTAATGAAGATTTTTCGTTGTGTTAGTTTAGGCCCATCTTCTTCCTTCCATGAAAGCCTAAGAAGATATTCACCCGTTCTGATTTTGGTATCCATCCATCGCATTCCCCATCCTTCAAAGGGGCCTTCATGAATCAAAATTGTCTTTTCGGAATTATCTAAAAATTCAATTTTGAAAGACTCTTTATCTTGGTGTTCATTGTGAACCCCAAGCATAAAAGGGATGGCTTCCCCATAGGTGATTTCCTTTACCAATCGGACTTCCCTTTTATCATCTTCTACCTCACTTTGTGAAATGCATGAGATCGTGATCAGACTGATTGCGATTAAGATAATATTCATTCTCATAGTGTATACGCTTGATTTAGTCTTCTATTTTGACAACTTTCCCAATCACATCGCTTATCGGAATCCAGCCGTTTAACTTGCCTACATTATTGCCGATAAGCACTTCCCCATTTTGTATATCCTTAATGATATGAAGCAAGTAATTACCTTTCCATTTCACTAAGGCGGCATCTTCTATTTCAATTTGCTCAGGCGTTGTTTTTTCAATCGTCACAAGTTGTCCGCTTTCTATTCGGCCCCTCATAGAGCCTCCCTGAGGCCTGATTTGGCACTGCCCACTTTTAGCCAGTTCCCTAAGTGCTTCTTTTACCCATCCCATAGTATTGATGTAAATTGAAAGAAGTGATTTCAGCGAGAAACCACCTCTTTAAAACTACTTTGGTTTGTATTGGTTTTTTCTATGGTTTTTCCAATTTCTTGTATTTTTCGATACGGTCGCATTAACTGTTTCGTACCCATGAGGGAAGCAATACGAGCACCCCATCCGGTTGCCAAATTCCATTCGTGAGACTTGAATGTTTGAAATCTTGACAGGAAAGTCAGCCATTCCATGCTCATTTTCACCAAAGGCTTTGATAAATACTCTTTTGTCTTTTTTCATTGTATCATCTTTAAATTGTTGATACAATGCGCCTTTATGGAATGAGACTAATGGGATCATAGTAATGGGCTTTGATCACAATATACGTATTTTGGATATTGAGATTTTTCACAAAAGGTATTTGACCACCCCTTGCCTCCCACCCACCTCCAAGCTACCTTTGCGGCATGCAAAAATCCTTCTTTAAGAATCTGAAGCTGGGCATCGTGGGAGGTGGACAATTGGGGCGTATGCTGATCCAGGCAGCGGTCGATTATAACGTGCATATCGAGGTGCTGGACCCAAGTCCAGAGGCGCCGTGCCGCTGGCTCGCGCATCGCTTTCACCAGGGAAGTCTTACCGATTATGACGCCGTCATGGCTTTTGGTAAAGACCTCGACGTCATCACCATTGAGATTGAAAATGTCAACACCGATGCTCTCGCAGATTTGCAAAAGCAAGGCAAGCGCGTCTATCCCGACCCGCAGACGATTCGCCTGATTCAGGATAAGCGCAGCCAGAAGAACTTTTTCCAAGAGAAGAATATTCCGACTTCGCCTTTTGTACTGGTAGAGCATCAGAAAGAGGTGATTCAGCAGTTTGGAGAAGGAAAATTTGCCCTGCCAGCCGTTCACAAACTCGCCAAAGCCGGCTACGACGGTCGTGGCGTAAACGTCATCCGTACAGAGGAAGAACTCGCCGACAGTTTCGATGCGCCAGGTCTTGTAGAGGATTTTATCCCTTTTGAAAAGGAGATCGCCGTAATCGCTGCTCGCCGCCCTTCCGGCGAAGTCACGACCTTCCCGCCGGTCGAGATGGCTTTTCACCCGACAGCTAATTTGGTGGAGTTTCTCTTTGCGCCGGCTGACCTTACCGCGGAGCAAGTCGCAGAGGTTCACCGTCTGGGAGTCAAAGTGGTCGAAGAACTCAAATATGTCGGCGTGCTGGCGGTAGAATTATTTTTGACAAAAGAAGGCAAACTCCTCGTCAACGAGTTAGCGCCACGCCCACACAATTCTGGTCACCATACGATCCGCGCCAATCATACATCGCAATTCGAGCAGCACCTGCGTGCGATTCTCGATCTGCCGCTCGGCGATACTGCCGCGCTTTGCCCTGCCGCAATGGTGAATCTGCTCGGCGCACCCGGCCAAACTGGCTCGGCTACCTACGCTGGCCTTGATGAGGCTCTGGCAATTCCTGGCGTCTATCCGCATATCTATGGCAAAGCCGAAACACGCCCTTTCCGCAAGATGGGCCACACGCTGATCATTGATACTGATGTGGAGGCACTGAAAGCAAAGGCGATCAGGGTGAAGGATTTGCTGAGCGCTGTGAGCGAGTAATGCCCTTTTTTCTTTTGCCCAGTCCTTAAAAGGACGGGCAATAATGGAAATAAATTGAGGCTAAAGCCTCGTCAAAAGGTTCATGAGGCTTCAGCTTCTGAAAATTATCATTATTGCCGAGTCTTTTAAGGCTCGGCATAGAAAGAGGCCTAAGACAAACAAGCCAAATAACGCTTCACCGTCTCCTCAAAACCGAGATACATCGCATCACAGACAAGCGCATGGCCAATCGAAACCTCGGCGAGATGCGGAACCTGCTGTGCAAAGTAGGTCAGATTATCGAGGTTGAGGTCATGGCCAGCATTTACCTCCAGGCCTATTTCGTGGGCAAAAGCAGCCGCACGTGCAAAAGGCATTACCGCGTCGTGATTACCCTTGGCAAAGCCTTCAGCGTAAGGCTCGGTATAGAGTTCGATGCGATCTGTGCCAATTTCGCGGGCAGCTTCAATAATTTCGAAACTGGGCTCCACAAAGATGGAAGCACGTACGCCTGCTGCCTGAATGCGTTGAATGATTTCGAGTAAAAAATGCTTGTGCGTTTTCGTGTCCCAGCCTGCATTGGAAGTAAGGGCTTCTGGTGGATCAGGTACCAATGTGCACTGGGCCGGTTTCACCTCTTCTATCATAGCAAGAAAGTCTGGCGAAGGAAAACCCTCGACATTAAATTCGACATCCAGAACCTGCGGCAGTTCATATACATCTGAGCGGCGAATATGGCGTTCATCGGGACGCGGGTGTACGGTAATGCCATCTGCACCAAAACCGACAAGGTCAAGCGCAACCTGCTTTACATTCGGGTTGTTGCCTCCGCGGGCATTTCGAACTAAGGCCACTTTATTAATATTGACGCTGAGTTTTGTCATTTTTTGCTGAACTTTATAAAATACCCCAGTAAAGATGAAAAAATAGTCAAATCCAAGACGAAGTCATTTTTTGAATTTTTCCTTCACAAAGGTCGTTATTCTGATTATGTAAGCCATCGTCCAATTTTGCCAAAAAAAGAATCCACATGAAAAAGCTACTACTCTCCCTAATCGTTCTGCTCTGTTGCCAAACGACTTTTGCCCAAAATTCAACAGCAGAATATGTCTACGATATTTTTCAACGCCGATGTCAGGTCTGCCACAGCAATGGAAATCCTTCAAATGGTCTCGACCTGGAAGGCTCCGGTGCTACTCAGGCGGCGAAGATGCTTTCAGTGTACCAAAACCTTGTGAATGTGACGCCTACCAATAGTCACGCGGCGGCGGCTGGCTACAAAAGAGTCCTTCCAGGACATGCCTGGCGAAGCTCGCTTTTTCGCAAAATAAACAACGGCCTTCAGCCCAATATGGTCCTCGATCCAGCAGAAGGCATTAACCATGACGGCAGAGATCACGACATCACGGACGCCGAAAAAGAAGCCATTCGCCAATGGATTTTGTTCGGTGCGCCTGCCACAGGCAAAGTCGCTGATTCGAGCATCCTGCGCCGCTACTATGAAGACGGTGGTGTGCCGAGTTTCCAGACGCCGCCACCGGCGCCTGACGCTTCCGAAGGATTTCAAATTCAAATTGGACCATTTTTTCTCGAACCCAATGATGAGGACGAATACTTCTGGAAGTACCCTACCTGGATCGATCAAGACTTGGAAGTAGATAAAATGGAAGTGCTGTTCGGCCCGTACTCGCATCACTTTATTATGTTTGAGTACCAAAGTCCGGCCCTGGCAGCTTCGAAGCGCGAAGGCCTCCGCCCTGACAATGCTCACTCTCGCACCGAACTGGTTACTGTACAGCAGTATGCTGACACACTTGAGTTACCAGAAGGAAGTGCTTTTTTCTGGGATAAAGGAAATATTCTAGATCTCAACACTCACTATGTGAACTATTCTCAGACGAAAGTAGCAGCATGTGATGCTTATGTTAATGTGTATACCAAACCATCCGGAACTGCCAAGCAGGAGATGAAAGTGGCGCTTATTGCCAACACCAACATCTTTATTCCTAATGACAGTGTTCAGCGTACGTTTCAGGAAAATGTAGTGAATAGTGGCGGTGAGTCCTTTATTTGGGCATTGACCAGTCACACACACCAGTATGGCAAAGACTTCAATGTATATACTCGTGATTTGAATGGGCAAAAAAATGACCTGATTTTTGATGCAGAATATCAGGATGGAGATCCTACCAGTTTTTACTACGGCTACGATTATCAGCATCCGCCTATTCGTTACTACAGTGACTATCTGATTCTCCAGCGCGGTGAAGGGTTGATATACGAAGCGACGTATAATAATAATGGACCGCGCCCTGCGCGCTGGGGCGACACATCGGACGATGAAATGATGGTACTGGTCTTTTTCTATTTGGACGATACAACAGGCGTGGGTAATGTGACGTCACGTAGTCCTCAGCTCGCATCATCCGCCGTACAGTTTGGCCCAAACCCGACCAGTAGTATTGGTATGGTAGAGATTGCAGGCAAAAGTGGTGAGCAATATTCAGTTCAACTGATGGACATGCATGGACGCAGTATTTCGGCGGCATCTCCGGCTGCTATTGCTGATGATAAAAGCCGCTTTGAGCTTGATATGAAGCATCTTGCACCGGGGATATACTATATTCGAGTCCAGGACCAAACAGGTCAAAATGTATATACAGGAAAGTGGTTGGTGCGCTGATAGCGACCATTGGGAGCATGCGACCGTCTGGTCGCACGCCTTTAGCGACCGATGGTGTAGGCTGAAAGCAGCTCCGCCTCTAGTCGTGCGTATATTTGATGTGCACAACAAAGAATGAGCAGAAAGGATGATTCTTCGGCGAACAGCCAGGGTCATCCTTTTTTTATTTGCAGTAGTTTCTGTTCTCCAATCACTATTCTACAATTTTCAATCTGCAATCTTCTTTATTCGAGATTGCAGATGAGTGATTCTAGATTTTTGAATAATGCTTGTGTTCCAAGTACGGTCTAAATCTCAAAACTAGATTACCTATCTTTGCCGCATGCAATTACTTGACGGCAAAGCCCTTTCCCAGACAATCAAAGACGAGCTTAAAGAATCAGTAAGCTCACTCGTCGCCAAAGGCCACCGCCCTCCTCATCTAGTAGCAGTACTTGTGGGCGATGATGGCGCTTCTCAAACGTATGTTGGGCACAAGATGAAAGCCTGCGAATTCGTCGGTTTTCGTTCTACTGTCGATACCCATCCTTCATCGATCACACAGGAAGAACTCCTCGCGCGCATCGCTGATATGAATGCCGACGACGGCGTCGATGGCATGATCGTACAGCTTCCTCTTCCTGACCATATTGATGGTGATACCGTGATCAATGCGATTGATCCTGCCAAGGATGCCGACGGCTTCCACCCTGTCAATGTAGGTCGCATGACCTTGGGGCAGCCGACGCTCCTTCCGGCCACGCCGGCAGGCATTATGGCTTTGCTTGAGCGCAACGAAGTTGAAACATCAGGTAAGCATTGCGTCGTGATTGGGCGCTCCAACATCGTGGGCAGACCAGCATCGATTTTGTTATCAGGAAAAGGAAAAGCTGGCAATGCGACCGTTACTTTGTGTCACAGTCGTACGCCAAAGGAAACGATGAAGGAGCTTTGCCTCGCTGCGGATATTATTGTAGTTGCTTTGGGTAAGCCTGGTTTTCTTACTGCTGATATGGTATCGGAAGGTGCCACTGTCATCGATGTAGGGACGACTCGCGTAGCTGATGATACAGCAAAGCGCGGCTGGCGCCTCAAGGGCGATGTCGACTTTAAAGCCGTCGCACCAAAATGTGCCTTTATCACACCAGTTCCTGGTGGTGTAGGCCCCATGACCGTGGGCATGCTCATGCTTAATACATTAGAAGCATATAAGCGACGCAAGTCGTTGTAAAGCTTCGCTATTCAAAGTTTTAAGAGCGAAGATCGAACAGTGAAGACTTTAAGCAACAAACCTTTAGCTACTTCATAGATTTCAGATTAGCAATTGCAGATTGACGATTGGAGAAGTTTTTATAAAAATTAAACATGTCAGATAACCGCACTCCCATAATTATCATCGGCACTGGCCCGGATGCCCGCCAGGCATTAGACATCGCCAATGACCTCGACATCCTTGTTTATGGCTTCTTGACGCTTGATAAAGATCAGGCACTGGAGCAAGTCAATGACATTCTGGTCATGGATACCTTGGATGGAAATCAGGCAAAAGAGTTGCTCGACGATGACAATGTATTTGTACTTGTAGCCGAGAGCGATATAGAGAAGCGCAAAAACCTGACTGCAGCTATTCGCGCATTCAAAGTGCAGCAAACGGTGCTTGTTCACCCTCAGGCGACGGTGTCGCCATATGCAAAATTGGGCCACGGCCTGATCGTTCATCCAGGCGTAAGCATTGGTCCTAATGCCTTTGTAGGTAGCTATAATATTATATATCCTGGCGTAAGCATCGCTCCTGATGTGATTATTGGAGACAACTGCACGATCAATGCTGGCGCACATATCGGCCGTGAGGTCGAAATCGGCAACGAAGTATTTATTGGTATGGGAGCCATTGTACATCCTGGCGTCCACATCGGAGAAGGCGCAATGGTAGGCCCTGGTGCTGTTGTTCTACAAAATGTACCGGAAGGGAAGACCGTATTTGGGAACCCTGCAGTAGTGGGAGCTTAGTATTTCCCAACCTTACACCTCTAATCTTCGGGCAGCAAAGCCTTCAACAATATCTCCACCGGATGCTGGGCCTCGACCTGCAAGGCATCATCGATTTGGTGACGGCAACTCGTACCGGGAGCAGCGATAATGGTCCCTTCTGCAGCTTCGCGTATCGCAGGAAAAAGCACCAATTCGCCTACCTGCATGGAGAGCTCATAATGCTCTTTTTCGTAACCAAACGAGCCCGCCATTCCACAACAACCCGAAGGGATTAACTCGACGCTGTTGCCCTGTGGAAGCGAAAGAATATCAAGGGTAGGCTGTACCGACGAAAGTGCCTTTTGGTGGCAGTGGCCATGAACCTTGATGGCGCGCGCCGTGGTGTCAAACTGTGCCGCAGTGATATTCCCTTTCTCTACTTCTTGTTGCAAAAATTCTTCGATGATAAAGGTGTGCTTCGCCATCGCCTTGGCAGCTGCCGCCTTACCTGGATTCACCAGGCGGGGGTACTCGTCACGGAAGCCAAGAATGGTGCTCGGCTCTACGCCGACCAGTGGCGTATCCTCCGACAGCAAAGGCTCAAAAATTGCGACTTGCTTACGCGCAATATTGCCCGCCATCGGTAATACTCCTTTAGAAAGGGCCGCACGGCCGCTTTCCGGATGCTCCACCATCATCACATCGTAGCCCAGACGAGCGAGCAACGTGATGGCAGCTATGCCGACTTTGACATCATTGAGATTGATAAATTCATCAAAGAAAAAGTAGAGCTTACCGATTGGGGGCGTAGGTTTTAGGGCAGCATATTCCTTCTTATACCAGCGCTTGAGCGAGTGCTTGTACAGCTTTGGTAACGGCCGCTTCGGCGCAACTCCCATGATGCTTTTTACAAGTGGTGCTGTGAGCGCGCTACCTGTTATCGCATTCGTGAAGGCCGGCCAGATCATCCCTAGTTTTTCATTTAGCGGGGCAAAATTGGCGAACATACGGGCGCGGAATGGGACGCCATGTTCCTGATAATATTGGTGAAGAAACTCTGCTTTCAAGCTCGCCACATCCACATTGGAAGGACACTCGGAGGCGCAGCCTTTACATGAAAGACAGAGGTCCATCACTTCTTTTATCTCTTCGTGATCAAAGCGGTTGGCCTTGTCGGAACGGGTGAGGAATTCGCGAAGAATATTCGCGCGTGCGCGGGTCGTATCTTTCTCATTTCGCGAGGCCATATAGCTGGGACACATCGTTCCTCCTGAGAGCGGAAGCTTGCGGCAATCACCAGAGCCATTGCACTTTTCGGCTGCTCGCAGAATGCCGCCCGTTTCATCAAAATTGAATACCGTATCGAACTGGACCGTTTCCTGATCTTCATCGTAGCGCAGCGATTCATCCATCGGAGGCGCATCGACGATTTTGCCAGGATTAAAAATATTGGACGGGTCCCAACTGTATTTGACGCGGCGCAGCAATTCGTAGTTTTTTTCACCCAAAGCAATCGGAATAAACTCAGCGCGCACTCTTCCGTCACCGTGCTCACCACTGAGTGAACCGCCATATTTTTTCACCAAAACAGCCGTATCTCTTCCTATTCCTCGAAAATCTTCTCGGTCCTTTTTCTTTTTCAAATCAAGAATAGGGCGCAAATGCAATTCGCCAGCTCCCGCATGTGCATAGATAACAGCCTCCTGTTTGTAGCCTTTCATCATCGCCGCAAACTCTTCGATATAGGCCGGAAGGTCTTGCACCTGAACAGCCGTATCTTCAATAACTGCGACCGGTTTTGCGTCGCCTTCGACATTGGCGAGGAGGCCGAGACCAGCCTTGCGCAGCATCGCCACTTTGGAGGCGTTAGCGCCATATACACGTGGATAGGCGTAGCCCATATTGGCAGCTTTGAGGTCTTTTTCTACAGCATCAAAACGCGCATTCACTTCCGCTCTACTCGCCTCTGCGAACTCCAGCATAATGACCGCCGCCGGATCACCTTCCATAAAAAAGCGATACGGCGCGTACATGCGATTTCCTTTGGTGCAGTCCATGACGATCTTATCCATCATTTCGCAACTA
This sequence comes from Bacteroidia bacterium, assembly GCA_045106685.1. Taxonomy (GTDB): domain Bacteria; phylum Bacteroidota; class Bacteroidia; order J057; family J057; genus JAUIGE01. The sequence continues at coordinate 34,363 of JBGCFB010000036.1, forward strand.
AAGGGCTTGTGCTCCATCATGATCACAACCGCTTTCAGACATTCATCGATATTGTCAAAATGGATGCACATCATTCCCGTTTCCGTGGGAGGAAGTGGGTCGCACTGAAGGGTGATTTCAGTGATCATGCAGAGCGTTCCTTCTGAGCCAGCGATCAGCTTACCGAGGTTGAGCGTCTCGCCGTTTTCAGTAAAAGGTGCCGACGCGAGCAAGACATCAATAGCGTAGCCTGTGTTGCGGCGTTGCACTTCAGCTTTGGGGAATTCCTCGCGGATAGTCTGCTGGTTATGTTCGTTGGAAAGGATCGTCTCTATTTCTCTGTAAATAGCACCTTCCAGGTCTTGTTGCTTTGTTTTTTCTTCAAAAATCGCGGGTGATACCGGACCAAATACGACCTCGCTTCCATCACTGAGCAGCACCTTGAGTTCCAAAACATGGTCACGCGTCGTGCCATAGACGATAGAGGTCGATCCGCAGGAATTATTGCCCACCATACCGCCGATCATGGCGCGATTTGCGGTAGAGGTGTTGGGGCCAAAGAAAAGGCCATGCGCCTTGAGGTGGCGATTCAGTTCGTCACGTACCACACCCGGCTGCACGCGAACAGTGCCCTTGGCCTTATCTACTTCCAAAATCTTATTGAGAAAGCGCGAAGTATCCACCACGATTCCATCTCCTACACACTGACCCGCCAGCGAGGTGCCAGCCGTACGCGGAATAAGTGATGTGCCAGCCGTACGCGCAAAGTGGATCAGCTGCCTGATATCTTCCTCATGATGAGGAATGGCTACAGCAAGTGGCATCTCACGATAGACCGAGGCGTCCGTCGCATAGAGCGTACGCATCATCGTACCCGTATGCAGTTCGCCATCGAGCGACGCTTGTAGAATATTGAGCTGTTCCTGAAGTGGTTGGTTAGACATGTGCAGCAGTGTATTGGAGATAGAGATCCTCCCGACAAGGTTGCACGACCTCTGTCAGCGCTTCACCATAATACTTAAAGCGCTGGTAGAGGTTAGCAACTATTATTAGCCCCGTGACAATCTATTTGAACTACAAATATCGGATTTTCAGAGGAAGTTATTCCGGCTATTCGATGCAAGCATTATTCCTCTGAAATGAATGCCCAGCCACACATGAGGAAAAGCTAATGTTTAAAGGTCAATTTATGACACTAGAGAGTCTTTCTTTGATGTTGGATAGGTTTAGTTTTGTTATTGATAGTTAAGCTTTTAATCATTAATTTTATTTATCTCATGAAAAAGATCCTTTTATCATTCATTTGCTGTGCAGTCGCATCGCTTTCTTTCGGACAACTGTACACAGGCAACACATTACAATTCGGAACCTATACCGGACCCATTGGTATAGGTGCTCCTGTTCCTGGCCTATTTACCACCACGACCAACTTGTATGTTGCACGCACTACAGCAGGTGCCGCGATTGTGGCAGGCAACTCACATAATGGAACTGATGCTGTAGCAATCGGCGCAACGTCAACTGAAGGAAACGCCTTAGAAGCACTGACTATTAATGGAAATGCAATTCGTGGTCAGGTATTAAATGGGACGGGTTATGCGGGCTATTTTGATGGCCGTGTAAACGTAGAAGGCAACAATCTGACTAATCCTGCGCTCTCCAGCTACAATAGCACTGGGACAAGTATCTACAGCGAAACGGCAAACGGAACAGCTTTAAGTGCCGCTGTAACGGGTACTGGTTATGCAGGACGATTTACGGGTGGCCCGGTAGAACTTGGTCGTGTAAACGCACTGCTCAGTACGGGCTCCTTATCCTTCTATGCGGATGCTACGCCGTCCGATGGCGCATCCATGAGTCTTTGGCCTAATAGCGACCCAGGCGGGTCAGGCGATATCGCCCTACAAACGGGCACAAATGGCGAGACTCGCTTTGAGCGTTACGACGCGCCGAACAGTAGTTATATACGTAATATGACGATTAAGAATGATGGAAAAATCAGTATCGGAACCAATACGAATACCTCAACTTCCGGGTATCGACTATTCGTGCAAGATGGCATTATGACAGGGCGAGTAACATTGGACCAAGCCTGGGCCGACTATGTGTTTGATGAAGATTACACCCTTCCTGCGCTTGATTCGGTAGAGACTTTTATTGAACAAAACGGCCACCTGCCAAACATTCCTTCACAAACTGAA
>JBGCFB010000360.1:0-6802 GCA_045106685.1 Bacteroidia bacterium
GGGAAGCAACCTTGAAGTGTTGCGAACTGATGGCAGGCTTATCCTTTTAGGCTTGTTGGGTGGTCGCACGCATAAGGAAGACCTTGAACTGGGCAAGGTGCTGAGAAAGCGGCTTCGCATTCAGGGAACGACTTTGAGAAGTAGAACGCTTGCGTATAAGCGCGATTTGGTGGAAGCCTTTTGGCAATTTGCGGAGCCACGCTTTAAAGATGAAAGGCTCAATCCCGTGATCCACACGATTTATCCATTTGAGCAAATTCAAAGCGCTCACGCGCTTATGGAGCGCAATGAGAATGTGGGGAAGATTGTGGTATTGGTTTAGTTCAAGGTTCAAGAGTAGCCCAAGGTTTAAAGTACAAACCATCGAAAAAATGATTGGAGTAATAGTCTTTTTTATAATTTTTAGTGCTTACGCCCTGATACACAATATCGCTATTTCCATTTCAGCTACGTTGGGTGGAGTTAGAGTAGAAAAGTTCCAGGTATGGTTTGGGCCATTTAGGAACTTATTCAAAAAGAAAATTGGTAACACTGAGTTTGGCTTAGGATGGTTGCCTTTAGGAGGCTATGTAAAGCTTGCTGGTTTTCATATCGAAGACGATGGAGAGGTTTACCCACATTATTTTGAAAAACTATCCTCTGTAAAAAGGCTATTCATCATTTTTTCAGGACCACTATCTGCATTAATCGTTGCCTTGTTGGCATTAGTGTTTTTTAGCGAGCCGAAAGGGACAGAGGTATTTGATGTAATTATAGTATTGATTATAGCAATGGCGAGCTACTTTTTCGCCTTAACATATTTACCAAAACTCACCACACGAATAATTGACAATAGAATCAAAAGTATTGGCCTCTACTTGATTTTGGTGATTATTCAGTTAGCATTTTTGTATAAAATTTTGGTAGAAGTAAATGATATATTCCCAATACTGGAGTGGTTGAAAGGGGTACTTTTTGAAGAGAAGGAGGTTCATTTATTCCATAGTGATTTCGGTTCGATAAATTTCAAGGCGCTAATTTGTGCCATCGGTTTTTATCACTTCTTATTCAATTTAATTCCAACCGGTGGTACGATTGGTGGGAATATGATGACTATTGCATATCGAAGCTTAAGTGGCACTAAGCTTAATCAGAAATTCGCCGAGTATTACTCAATGTTTTCATTAGTGATTACCGTCATTATTTATTTGTATGCAGCATATAAGGTGTTTTTTTAGGAGAATTTAATCGTTTGAAACTCCCCCAAGCCCCCCAGACACACATCCGCATATTCAGACTCTTTCCCTCCAATCAGCACGGTGGCGCAACCTGCCTTTTTTCCTGCGATCATATCGGTTTCGTTATCTCCGATCATAAAGCTTAGAGCTGGATCAGCATTCAGGACTGCGAGTGCTTTTTGGATATTGAGATGCCCAGGCTTTCTGCACAGGCATTTTCCATTGACAGCGGGGTAGTGGGGGCAGTAAAAAATGTGCGGTATTTCGATACCGTGAGAGGCGAAGCCTTCTCTCATAAAGGCATGAATGGCTTCTACATCTTCATGATTATAGCGCCCACGGGCGATTCCCGCCTGATTTGTTGCCACAGCGATTTGGTAGCCTCTTTCCTTTGCAGTCTTCACCAATTCAAAAATGCCTGGATTCCATTTCCAGTCTTCTTGCCGCCAGGTATAGGTGCCGCGATCTATATTGATAATGCCATCCCGGTCGAGTATGAGGGCTTTATTCATGATCAAACATTTCGGAAATACAGGTTCTCTTTCGGAATTTGTTTGACTTAAAACAGATCAAAAGCGTCTTTAAAGACAAGTAGAATAATGAGGCAGATCACAATTATAAAACCAATAAATGATGTGACGCTTTCTATAAATGGGTTTGGCTTTCTGCGCGTAATACCTTCATACAGCAAAAACATCAAGTGCCCACCATCCAGGCCAGGAATAGGAAGGAGATTCATCACAGCCAGAATCACACTCAGGATAGCCGCAAAATTCAAAAAGCCTCTAAGGCCATAGCGTTCAGTGATATTCTTGAATTGGGCGAGCATCATGAGCGGCCCGTTGATCAGCTTGGTCGTCTTTACGCCCGACTCGGCCATCTTGGATAGCTGGGCTACTTGCCCTGAGGCGGTGCTGGAAACAGATTTGATTCCAGGAACAAATGACCCAAAGAAACTATAATGCAGGGTCGTATCGGTAAAATAGGCAGGATCAGGCCTTATTTGAAAAAGGGCGTCATCATCAAGTTTAACCATTGCCTTGATTGTATCCTTACCTGAGAGATATGTAACATCCACTTCTGGATTTTTATATCCTTTGGCTTTCATATCCTTCTTGATTTCCATGACAAACATCTGGATATCCTGGAAATATTGGATAGGGGTTGTGTTGAGTTGTATGATGCGATCTCCGGTTCGGATTCCTGCTACCGCCGCCGGGCCTGTTAAAGCGCTATCAACCTGGATTGCGTTTTGCAAGGCCGGCATATAAACCCCGTTTTTTCTGAGGGTTGTATCTGCAAAAAAGTTGACTGCTAATCGAGGCACCTCAATTAACTTTTCGTGACCGTTTCGCTCGACAACAAAACTGGGGTCTTCTTTAAGAATATCATTAATGTCGACATCTTCATAGTACACTAGCGGGCGGCCGTTTTGACTAACAAATTTATCCCCTGTCTGTAATCCAATTTCTGATCCAATGCTATTTTCTAACACATATAAACCTGGAGATTTGGCTATCATATTCTTCTGCTCACCAAAAATATAGATGATCAGCGAGAAAATAAGAAGCGCCAGGACGATATTAAAAACAATGCCCGCGCTCATGACTATTACACGCTGCCACACAGGCTTGGAACGATAGTCCCAGTCAGCATGAACCTCCTCTGTAGCCTCTTCACTATTAGGTTTCAGCTTTTGATCCTCAGGTGCCTCGCTCATTTGTCCTACGATTTTCACATAACCTCCTATTGGAAGCGCACCGATCTGATAGGTTGTATCGCCACGTTTTATACCGAAAATTTTAGGAGGAAATCCAATAGAGAAGGTCTCTACTCTAATTCCGAACATACGCGCAGCGAGGAAGTGCCCAAGCTCATGTATAACAACTAGCAGGGTGATTCCTGCAAGCGCAAGGGCTATGCCTTTCAATATGCCGATTACCTCATCCTGTACGCCATATGCATAGCTTCCTGCTAGTAAAGCGATCAGTAAAGCAATGAAAATGAGGATGTTACGGTTCGTTTTGTTCATTCTTGTGGGGTGGTTTTGAGTTTGGGGTTCTGTGCCAAAAGTTCAAGTTTGTTCAAAAAAGGGGTATAGAAATCGTATTTTTTACAAACTCAGAACGCTTAACACAAAACTCAAAACAAGCTTGCATTATATATGTTGGTCTACCCAATCTCTTGCAGCCTGATCAGCATCCAGGAGATCCTGAAGTAGGGGAGAGGCATGGTGTGGCAAGTTACGCATTGCGCCGGCATTCAGCTCAGCAATTTGGAGAAAACTGATTTTGCCTTCTCTGAATCGCTTATTCGTCACTTCGTTGGCAGCATTGAGGATACACGCTGCGTCGCCTCCGCGCGCCAGCGCTTCATAAGCAAGCGCCAAATTCTGGAATACATCCGTGTCGATCTGCTCAAACGTAAGATTAGGGTAATCTATAAAATTGAAACGAGGAATATCCAGCGCTGTACGACCAGGGTAGGAGAGGGCGTACTCGATGGGAACGCGCATATCTGGCAGACCCATCTGCGCTTTCATACTGCTATCTTCAAACTGAACGATGGAGTGCAAAATAGACTGTGGATGTACGATGACATCGATTTGATCTACACGCAAGTCAAACAGCCAGCGCGCCTCGATTACTTCCAGTCCCTTATTCATCATGCTAGCAGAATCGATTGTGATCTTGGCACCCATCTCCCAATTCGGGTGTTTAAGTGCCTGAGCAACAGTCACTTCGCCGAGTTGGCCCTTGGTGTAGCCACGGAAAGGTCCGCCAGAAGCGGTGAGATATATTTTCTCAATCGGGTTTTGCTCTTCGCCAGTCAGGCATTGGAATATCGCAGAATGCTCACTATCGACGGGCAAAATTTTGACACCGTATTCTTTCGCCATCGGCATGATAAGATGTCCTGCCACAACGAGTGTTTCCTTATTGGCAAGCGCGATATCCTTCTTCGCTTTGATCGCTTTGATGGTAGGTTTTAGACCAACAAAACCAACGAGTGCAGTCAACACGACGTCGACATCATCACGCTCTACAACTTCTTCAAGCGCCTCCAATCCTGCTAAAACAGCAATTTCGGTTTGGGCGAGCGCAGTTTTGACTTCAGTATATTTTTCCTCATTTGCGATCACAACCACGGCTGGATTGAATTCCAGGGCTTGCTTGATCAATAATTCAGCATTGTTGTGGGCAGTAAGAACGGTTGGGTGAAAATGGTCAGGTTCACGGGCAATAATGTCGAGGGCCTGAGTACCAATGGAGCCCGTCGAGCCAAGAATGGCGATGCGTTTATGCATGGTTAGTTTTAGCGTTTCTAGTTTGAGGTTTCACGTTTAAAGTTACTTACAAACTTGAAACATGAAACTTTAAAGCTTAAACTTGGGACTCTAACAATAGTTTTATGGCAACAAGATCAGGATTTTCGAGTCGAATAGGTTTTATCGCTGCCGCTGCTGGCTCAGCAGTAGGCTTGGGCAACATCTGGAAGTTTCCTTATGAAACAGGCCAGAATGGCGGTGCTGCTTTTTTGATTATGTATCTCATTTGCATTTTCCTTATTGGCTTTCCGGTCATGGTAGGGGAGATCGCCATTGGGCGAAGGACACAACTCAACCCTTACGGAGCCTATAAAAAGCTCGGCGGCAAAGGCTGGGGGCTTTTGGGGCTTTGGGGAATCCTGTGTGGAGCGATGATCTTGTCCTTTTATAATGTTGTCGCCGGCTGGGCATTTGGATACTTTATCGAAACTGGCTTTGGAAGCTTGCTCTCTGCACCAGACCACAGCGCGTATTTTGGAGATTATGTTGCCAGTATCAATGACAACCTGATTTACTCATTGATCTTCATGGCCTTGACAGCCTTTATCGTTATTCGAGGCGTGCAGGGAGGAATCGAAGCGGCATCAAAGATTCTGATGCCGATGTTATATGTAATCCTGATCGGATTGATCATATACGCCGTGACCTTGCCGGGCGCATCTGAAGGCTTGGCTTTTTATTTTAATCCAGATTTTTCTAAACTGAATTTTGCGACTGTTTATTCGGCCATGGGTCAGGCGTTCTTTTCCCTTTCATTGGGAATGGGAGCATTGATTACATATGGCTCTTATATTAGTAAAAAAGAGAATATTCTCGACTCTGCGGCGATTGTTTCAGTTGCAGATACGAGTGTAGCGGTATTGGCTGGCTTACTTATTTTTCCACTTGTGTTTTCCCAAGGACTAGAGCCAGGCGCAGGACCAGGCCTGGTGTTTGTGACTTTGCCGGGTGTATTCCAGGCGATGGGTGGGGCAGGCGTTTTTGTTGGAGCAATATTCTTCCTTCTTCTAAGTGTAGCAGCCTTAACCAGTACCATATCGCTCCTGGAGGTTCCTACTGCTTTTTTGGTAGATCAGTATAAAATGAAGCGCCCTTTGGCTGTATCCCTGCTTGCTGGGCTTATTTTCCTTATTGGTCTTCCAAGTATGCTTTCACAGGGAGCTGTTGAGTCCTTGGGAAGCTTCGTCGAATACGGCGGAAAAGCTCAGGATTTTCTTACGGTGATCGGTGATATATTTAATGAAGTAGGTCTTCCATTAGGCGGTTTCCTTATGTGTCTGTTTATCGCACTCAAATGGAAAAAACAAAACTTAGAAGAAGAGGTCGCAATCGGTAATCCTGGTTATAAAACAGCATGGATTCGGCCTTACTTGAATGTGATGATTACGATTGTCTGTCCAGTGGTACTTGGCTTTGTTACTATATTCTCGATTTTGGACAGATTTTTCGGAAAAAGCCCTGAAATGATCTTTACCTGGCTTTTTGGTTAAATAAAAACGAATTCTACGATATTTTAACCCAAAATTTCACCCATGAACAGAAAACCCATTTCACCCAATGGCCTGATACTACTATTTGTATTAGGTACTTCCTCTTTTGGCTATAGCCAAACTCCAAGTATTACTTGGGGAGAAGAAACCAAATCTCATCACATATACAGCTCTTCTAACGTTCTTGGAGAAACTGAACACGGTGTATATACTTCCGAGCGTTATAATGTTTCGGGCCGCTCAGACCTTCGGACTCATGTTATTAGGCGTTACAACAAATCGATGAATATCGTAGCGGAATATTCATTTATGCCCAGAAAGGAGAAGCTTTATATTTTGTCCATTGTTATGATGAAAGGAAAAATAACCATTCTAGCCTTTCATAAAAATAAAGCTCACAAGGCTCCCTTATCCCTGAAGGCTATTCAGCTTGATCCTGTTAGTTTAAAACGTATAGGTAGCCCCAAGGAGGTAATGAAATTCGAAGAAGGAATCGGTTATGCAAAGATTGGAGCAAGCAACCGTTCTCCAGATGGCTCAAAACTACAATTGCGATTCAATAGATATAAAATTGAGGACATGACCAAGAGCAAAGGTAAATACCCTCAAAATTTTTTCTTGGTTGTAGATGAAAACATGAAAATTGTCTGGAAATCTATTCAAGAGCCTCTAGTTGAAGGAAGGCATTTTCACCGTCCTAAAGGAGGATACCTTAAGAATGACGGAGAGTTTTACTATGCTGGACTTGTATCGGATGACAGATTGTA
>JBGCFB010000361.1:0-26345 GCA_045106685.1 Bacteroidia bacterium
CACGCGCCAGGAATGGCGCGATTGGCTTATCGAAAATCATGAATCAGATGGTGCGATATGGCTGAGGACGCCTCACAAGGCTTCCGGGCTGGAAAGAGTTCCGTATGATGATGTCGTCGAGGAAGCGCTTTGCTTTGGCTGGGTGGATGGCTTGGCGAAAAAGTATGACGACGTCAGTGCGGTGCAGCGATTCACGCCGCGGCGTAAGCGCACTTTTCTGTCAGAACTCAATCGTCAACGTATGTTCAAGATGATGCGCCTCGGCCTGATGACGGATGCCGGAATTGCGCCTGTCGCTGACCAGTTGGGCTCGCCCGATGATCCACTCGTCATCCCTGAGGATATTTTGGTACAAATCCAAAGCGACGAGGAGGCATGGGATAACTGGCAGAAATCCCCCCTTATCTATCGAAAAATCCGCATCGGCTATGTCATGGAATGTCGCAAAAGCCGCCCGGAAGATTCCCAAAAGCGACTCAATAATTTGATCAAAAAAACAGCCGATAATAAGATGTTTGGAACGATGGTGGAGTAATTTTGATTAGCTGATTTGATGATTAGTTGATTTGATGATGAGGCATTTATCATTGGTCATTAATCGGTTTGATGTATAATGACTAATTGCTAATCACGAATCACGCGTGTATTCGTCCAAGTGTCATGCCAGCAGAGATTTTCGTTGGAAAAGAAGATCGATAGCTGCTCAAATGGAACAAGACGGGAAGCGCTCCTTCCCAGTGCTTGCCCCCAACTTATGGGGCCTCCATCTTTATTGACAACTCGCGTCCGAGAGACCATTTTCCCAATTGTTTTTCCAGTATTCATTTCCATCGCCGCGTAATAAAAGATATTTACCAGGATGACGATAAAGAAGGAATAAACTGCCAAAAGGACGGAAGAATCGAAAGGCACTTCCATAATAATCTGGTTAAGCACAAACTCCAAACCATTGCTGGCTACTGCTAGCACTATATAATCGATAAGGTAGTTTACAAATCGTTGCCCTTTATCAGCAAGGGTATAGGAATCAAGAAAGTCTTCCAGCCGCAATTTGGATTCCTGCTCATCTGGAGATTCAAAAGGGTCTTGGGAGTAATCAGACATGGTGGTTTTGATTAGCTGATTTGATAATGAATAATTTGATGATGAACGATAGGCAATGAAAACTGGCGTTCATTGTCTCATTGCTTATTGTTCATCAATAATACCCTCCGGATGCTTATGATTTCTTCACAACAAGCGTATTAGGAAACTGGTCGTGCCACATTACTTGCCGGTCTGAAAATAAAATAGAGAAGGGCTCAAAAGGAATGAACCGTGAAGCCGTACGGCCCAGTGCTTGTCCCCAACTAATAGGTCCTCCGTTTTTGCGAACCACACGCGTACCTGTGATCATCTTCCCTATCGTCTGACCATAGACTTTCTCCATTATTGAATAATAGCCTATTATCACAGCGAAAATCGCAGCATAGAACAAAAGAATCCCTGCAATTGGATTTCCATTTGTAGCATCCATATATATGAATGCTCCAAAGCCAAGAATCACCATCAATATTGCTGTTACGATTCTATCAATAATAAAATTGGCAAATCGCTCTCCTGTAGAGGCTGTTTCCAGGTGGTCCTGAAAGTCTTCAATTCTGAGCTTGGGCTCTTGCTCGTGGGAGGATTCAAATGGGTCGTTAATAAAATCTGACATTGGGGTTTGATTTGATGATTTGATAATGAGTTGATTTGATGATTGATGCAAATTTTCAATTCTCAATTATCCATTTTCAATTATTTATTAAGGGCATTTTTGATATCAGTAAGAAAGGTCATGGCCTCTGCGATCGGCTTCCAGGCTTGAGTGTTGGTTATGGTGTTGGGTAAAATGGCGAAAAGCGCGTCTCCTTGGATGGCGATAAGCGCCTTTGGCGCATGATCGAATAACGCCTTTGCTCTTGCCATCACATCGTCTTCCAGCACAAAACTTGCGAACCACATATCGGATGCGGTTATCGCGATGGCGTCGCCCAGATCGTGCTGAAATGTAATGGTATCGGGTTGAACAAAAAGCTCAAACCAATCCTCCGTGTCCAGTCCCTGGGCAAGGCATAGAAATTTCTGATTTGGATTTGAAAGCGGCACATCAACACGTAGCCAGTTTTCCTTAGCCTGCTTTTTGACATCGGGTGCTTGTGGAGCCGTCCAATCTGAAACCGTAACGGGGTAGCCCTTGTATTCGCCTTTTAGGGTAAAATCAGCAGGACGATTATACTTGGTTAAGGTTAGGGAAGTGCTTTTTGCAAAAGCCTCAAAGCTTCGCTTTTGGCGCAATTTTGAAAGGAAGTATAGCGCGACAAGGATTCCAAGACCTATAACAATGGTTACAATAAGCCAAATGGGCATAGTGGGTGTGGTTTAGTTTTGACATTAAAACTAAGCAGATGCCTAACGAAACCCAAAAAGGCTATAATAACTATCAATCCTCATGACACCCATCTAGTTTTTGATTGTTAACCCACTTCCTGATCATATGGCCTTGATACTTTTTCACGGCGAAAAAGTATATCCAAAAGCCGAAAACGGGCAATCCAGGCCAACCCCACATCCCCCTCGCTGCCCGTTTTATCGCTAACGCGCCTCTTCGAGGTGAATTTTATCCTTACAGAAAAGGGAAGATATTAAGGTATAATCTGAAAAAAGTCGTCGTCTTCGAAGCAATCAGCTCCATAATCTTCAGCGAAGCTTTCGGAAGAAGTATGATTCAAGGTAAAGTAAATGTCCCCATCGGCATTAATTGCACCTTGCCCATGAATAAGCACGCTATCATCTGAAAGGATAACATACACCCAGAAATCATCGGACCAGATGGTTTTCACCGAAAGGCCTTTTACGTCAAAACTTTCAATCTGATTGAGAGAACACGATGTTGCTTTTTTGATGCCGCCAAGACGCAATTCATACATCCCTTGGCTTGTCTGGATACAGAACCAATCGTGCGTATCATCGGTGTCATATACACCGACTATCGTTTCGCCTATCATGGAAGCATTTTTTAACCAAATATCAACCAGCTTACCACGGCAAGTACACCAGCAGAAAGTATGGTTGCATAGTTTTGTACCAATCCGCTTTGAAGGCGTCGGAGGACTTCACCTGCAGAAGTAACCGCAGTGCCTGTGCCGTTGACGAGGCCATCGACGACCTGCTCGTCAGCCTTGCGGAACACCTGACGACTGAACCATTCGTAAGGACGGATCAGAATGATTTGGTACAGCTCATCAAAGTAGAATTTGCTTTCCCATGCATCATATAATCCACCGAAACGGCGCTCAAGAATATCGTCACCTGCGATGCTATTTTTCTTATAAAAACGCCATGCTGAAAACACGCCGATAACAGCGATTGCAATCGAGAAGGCGATAAGTCCCCATTCAAGTGCCGCTTTTCCTTTTGCAAATTCTTCAAATACGACTGTTTCAGCTACGGTAAATGCTGTGCCCAGGTGAGCACCACTTTGCGTAAGCCAATCATTCAAAATGTGGCCATGACCATGTGTGATCACATATGGAAGCCCTACAAAACCACCTACAACGGCAAGACCAGCAAGCACCCACAATGGAAGTGTCATAACGGTCGGGCTTTCGTGTGGCTTTTTGGTATCAGGGAAACGGCTTTCGCCCTCAAATGTGAGGAAATACACACGTGTCATATAGAAGGCTGTAAGGAAAGCAGTAAGCGCTCCTACGCCCCACACGAGGTAATAAATCATGTGCTGATTACCTGCAAAGAAGGTACTGGCAAGGATTTCATCTTTTGAGAAAAAACCTGAAAGCAACGGAATACCAGAGATCGCCAAGGTTGATATCAGGAAGGTCATGCGCGTTGCCGGCATGTACTTTCTCAAACCGCCCATGGTGCGAATATCCTGCGGGTCATCGACGGTATGCATATGTTCCATCCCGTGAATCACAGAACCACTCCCAAGGAAGAGACAAGCCTTGAAGAAAGCGTGTGTCATTACGTGGAAAATAGCAGCTGTAAATGCTCCAGCTCCAAGGGCCATAAACATAAACCCAAGTTGGGAAACGGTAGAGTATGCGAGTACTTTTTTAATATCGTTTTGTGCCAAAGCGGTGAGTGCTGCGACCAGCGCAGTCGCGGCTGCCACTACAGCAATAATCATCATGACTTCTGGTGAAGCGATGAAAATAGGATGCAGACGAGCGATCAGATAAATACCGGAGGTAACCATCGTCGCAGCGTGGATAAGCGCAGAAACCGGAGTCGGTCCTGCCATCGCATCGGGTAGCCATACAAATAGTGGAATCTGGGCGCTTTTACCTGTAGCAGCAATAAATACCAATAAGGCTATCCAGAATGCGGCATCGCCTTCGATACCTGCACCTACGATGTCACTAAAGTTGAGGCTTCCAGCCAAGGGCCAGATCATAAACATCGCAATCAGTAAGGCGAAGTCTCCAATACGGTTAGCGACAAATGCTTTCTGAGCAGCTTTAGCTTTGATCATATCGGTGTACCAAAAGCCAATCAGCAGGTATGAACACATTCCAACACCTTCCCATCCGAGGAACATGACCACGAGGTTATCACCCAGGATCAGGTTGAGCATGGCAAAGATGAAGAGATTGAGGTATGCAAAAAACTTATAGAAGCCAGGATCGCCCTTCATGTACCCAATCGAATACATGTGAATCAATGCTCCAACACCGGTTACGACCATTCCCATCAGCATGCCGAGGGCATCGAGGTTGTAGCCAAAATTCACGCTAAAATCTCCTGCCGACATCCATGTAAACAGGCTGAAGGTAGTAGGCGCATCAGCATTAAAGCTTAAGCGTGCGAGTACAATCAGTGCAAATGGCAGGGCCACAGCCAATGTACCAAGGGTACCGATCAGGCTTTCCTGCTTACGAAATCCAGGGCTCATCAAGCCTCCCAGTCCGATAACTGCGGCTCCGATAAGTGGCAGAAGTATGATTAAGTTTTGCATGTGTTAGCTTTTGGCTGTTAGCTGTTGGCTTTTAGCGCTTGGCAAGAAGCCAGAAGCTAGTAGCCAGAGGCTGTTTTATTACCACTTAAAGATATTGACCTGATTGATGTCGACGTCAAGTTTATTTCGAAATAAAGCCAGGATAATCGCTAGCCCTACTACTGCTTCAGCAGCAGCGACACACATCACAAAAAACACCATCATCGAGCCATCCACTCCTCCATGCATGTGTGAGAAGGTAACCAGCGATAGGTTAACAGAATTGAGCATCAGCTCAATGGACATAAATACCACGATTCCATTTCGGCGAGTCATCACACCTACCATCCCTATCACAAACATGATGATAGCTACAATTAGGTATGTGAAATATGTTGGTTGAAGGAATTCCATTTTTGCTGATTAGCTTATTTGATGATTCGCTGATGTGTTGATTCGCTTGAGCTAAGCGCTAGTTTTTCTTGATGGGAGCTTCTACCACTTTTTTGCTCCGCTCTAATGTTGATTCAAGTTCTTTGAGCTTTTCCTCTGCTTTTTTGATTTTCACTTCGCGCTCTTCTATTTCTTCTTTCGAAACAGATCCATCTTTCTCTTCCTTAGCAAGTTTCTCTTTGGCCTCTTTAATTTTCTTTCGCCCCTTTTCCACAGTGGATTCTCCCTCTTCAATTTCACGCTTCGCTTTCTTCACCTTATCAGCATGTTTACTCTTTGCTTCTGTTGCGCGAGCTTGCCCGAAATCACGACCTTCCAGGGATTTATCCTTGCCATTGGCCTTTCCATTATTTGATTTCTCTTTTGACTTACCTTTGCCATTATCATCATCACTATGATCATTATGGTCGTGGTCATCATCGTCATCCTTTCTAGCTTTCATTTCGGCCGCTTTTTCCTTCCCCTGGGCCTTCATCTCTTCAGCTTTTTCCTTGCCCTGGGCTTTCATTTCTGCTGCTTTTTCTTTTCCCTGAGCCTTCATTTCTTCAGCTTTTCCCTTGCCCTGGGCCTTCATTTTTGCTGCTTTTTCTTTTCCCTGAGCCTTTACCTTTTCCGTTTTTTCCTTCCCTTTATTTTTTTCGGGTTTTTGAGCAGAAAGAGGCTGAACCAAAACAAGTGTAAATATTGACACTAGGGCTATCAGGGTAATTTTGAAATACTTGATTTTCAACATGATCGTGATGATTAGTATTAAACGTTAAAGATCTTCCAAGGCAGCTTCGAGTGAAGCTTCCTTCGCCTTAATTTCATTGGAAACACTATCAATGCTTGCATCAAGCGCTTCAATCTCCAAAATGGTAGCTTTGGCAGCTTCCATCTCCTTCTTTTTCGCATCACTATCACCACAGCCAAAAGCCATGAGTACGATGAGTAAACCAAGTACACAAAACAGTTTTTTCATAATTGACATTGATTAGGTGATTCGATGATTATTGATTAGCTAATAATACATTATAAAATCAGCTATTCAGCTGTGTGCTTCCACTTGCGTGCGACAGCGATCGCACCGATTAAGGCTACGATCAGGATCGCAGAGATTATTTCGAATGGAAACAGGTATTCCGTAAAGAGGGCTTCGCCGATTTTGTCTACTGAACCAAATTCGTATCCAGGAGCCAAAGTGGTCTGTTGCAACCCTGAAGTTGCATAAAGCAATTCTGCCAGAAAGCCTAAGCCCAGAATAAAGGCCAGCCCCCGCCGTGAATCAAAGCGTTTGAGCCCTTCTTCATCACTCAGGTTCAACAACATAATCACAAAAAGGAAAAGCACCATAATCGCACCGGCGTAGACAATAATCTGCACGACAGCGATAAACTCAGCTTGTAAAGAGAGGTAAAGTCCGGCAATGCTGAAGAAGTTGAGGATCAGCGAAAGCGCTGCATAAACCGGATTCCGGTTTAGTATAAGTCCAAGGCCACCAGCGATACCCAAAAGGGCAAAAAACCAGAAAAAAATCGTTTGTAAACTTAGCTCCACAGGCTCGTTTTTTTGGTCAGAAAAAGCAATATGCTATTAGAGAGCAAAAAAAGGCAAAAGCAGCTTCTGGTGCAAATCCATAGCTAATGAACGATGAACAATTCGATAATTATTAATTGTTCATTGATAATCATTCATTGCCAATTCGATTAAGCACTCAGCTCCACCACAAACTCCGCTCCGCCTTCGGCGTGATTGCGGGCTTCGATAGTGCCACCGTGGTCAGCGATAATGCCGTAGGAAATGGATAACCCCAGGCCAGTCCCCTCCCCTACGTCTTTTGTAGTAAAAAAGGGTTCAAAAATGCGTGGCAAAATCTCCTCTGATATTCCGTCCCCCGAGTCGCGTATAACGATGCGCGCTTGTTTCTCAGTGGGTATATATTCAGTAAAAATATGCAGGGTTCCTTTTGCATGTTCGGGGCTATTGGCTTGCTTTTCGATAGCATGAATCGCATTTGAAAGCAGATTCATAAATACCTGATTGAGCTTACCGGGAAAGCCCATGATGGTGGGCATGGTAGGATCATAGCCTCGCACGATCTCAATTTCGCTTTGCAAATGACTACTCAACAAATTCAATGTGCTGTCGAGACCGCTATGGATATCGAAGCTTTTTTTCTCTGTCTCTTCTATGCGTGAAAAATCGAGTAATCCAGCCACGATCTCAGCCGTACGGCTGGTGCCGTCCATCATTCCATTGAGGAGCATCTCGATCTCCTCTTTGGTGTATTCCAAATCAAGGTCTTCCTTGAAGGCCTCCACGCTTTCAAAACGTGACTTGAGCTCAGGATCACGAGCGATATGATCATAGCGCTCCAACAACTCGAACAAGCCTTCTACATCACGGCGCAAAGGTGGGATGCTTCCTGAAATGTAGTTTACAGGATTGTTGATTTCGTGAGCAATACCTGCGGTAAGCTGGCCCAATGAGGCCATCTTCTCAGCCTGAACGAGCTGAGTTTGAGTATCTTTTAACTGCGTATGTGCTGTTTCAAGGTCCTGATAAGCAGTCTGAATTTGATTATGCGACTTGCGACGATTTGTTAAAAGCCTCCATAATAGTATCGCCATGATTGCTAATAGGCCGAGGCCGATAGCCAGGCCAATCATTTGGTTGCGTTTACGCTCCAATTCAAGGCCTCTGATTTTTTTGTCTTGCTCAAGGCTCTCGATGTGTTGAAGATTAGACTCAATAACGATAGCCTGAACGAGCGAATCGTCCTTCCGAGCCTGTCTGGCAGCGATAAGACGTGCCTTCAACTTTTTCATTTCCCGCTGATATTCTGGCGTTTTGGCAATTTGCTTACGCCTTGCCTCTCTTACAATATCCGCCTGAGAACTTATTACGGGAAGCTTGTCACCATCTTCCAGCTCTGCCGGGCGGGTGGCAGGAATAATCGATACAGACTCAGGCATGGCTGACGGGCCATCCATTTCAACGAACGTGTACTCGTCTTCTACAGGAAGCACTAAGCCACTGGCGATATCGGCAGCATCGAGATACACCTTGCTGCGCTCAATGTTATTGAGTTTGTTTTCAAGTTCGGCAAGGCTGGTATATACTCTTGCTACACCAAGGCTATCACCTAACCAACGGTGGTGTGAAATGGCCCTTTCGTACAGCTCGCGTGCTTCTATCTTTTTGTTTTTTTCAATAAAGCGCTGGGCCTTTTTCTCGAGGCTTTTAGCTACCATTTTACGGCGGAGGACATCGATTTTACCTGCCCCGTCTTTTACCCATTTAATCCCTTTTTCATCTTCATCCTCCCCTATTTCCTCCAAAGCCTTATCTAACTCCTCAAATGTAGAGTCAAACTGAGCATAAGCGACAGGGCTAGCCACCATCAGGCAAAGAAGGATTGTGATAATCGGTATGTATCGAGGGCTTTTCATATCTATTCTACCTCAAAAGTGCCAAAAAAGAACGTGCATTCTAAATGAGCATCCGTGAAGCCGAATTTATCAGGAGTGAATCGGAAGGAAAAAATAGCGAATTCTCACCTAGCTGGACTTTGTTCCATTACTTGTTTGATAAACACCTCATAAGCAAAAAGGCTCCCACCCTGGAAGGCTGTTTTCTGATATTTCTCCTCAAAAGTCGTTATCATTTTGTGCAGATTAGGATCAACCTTCCCTTGCTTTCGTTGGTTTTGAAGCATATCAAGTATATTTAAAAAGTCTAGGTCTTTTTGAAAACCAGGCTCTTTAAGCAAATTGCTGTAGTCCTTTTTAACTTGTATCAATCGTTTATCCAAAACATCCTCAGCCTCCATTCTAAAGCGCGTGATAAGTTCGAAAATCTCTATCCTGAACTTTAGGCCCTGGTCTGCATTGATATAATCGTCATACAAAAAGAGATCTATCAGATTCCTCAATGCCTTTGAAAATAGCCCCAGATTGTAATAATTAGCGGCTAAATTTGAGTACACGAAAACTTTATTAAAAGCATTCATCGTCAACTTAGGAGTCTTCTTCATTTCAAGAAGCACTTCGATTGCTTTTTGGGGATCGAGTACAGAATAGTTTAGGACCAATGCATTGTAGTAAAAGAATGCAAAAGATTCATAATGCTGACGGTCAAAGGCCTCCAGTGCCTCTTTTAATTGCTCAGCCCAATTGAGGGAATCTTCATGCTTCTGAGTACAGAAGAAGGTATTAACAAGATATGCTAACATTCTTACCTTAAGGCCATGTGTATGCTTGGTAAAAACGCCAGTTTCTGAAAATTCTAGATAGGTTTTAGTCAAATAGCTCTCCAAGGCTTCATAGCGTAATTCTTGAAGTAATATCTTACTTACAGCATCAAAAACCTTTATCTTGAACTTAGGACTTTTTGAAAACTCGGCCATATTCCCATACTCATCGACCGTCTCTTGGAGTAAATCCAATAGTTTTTGATCTTTACTTCCCCTGTTTTGAGCAGTTCTTAATCGATACGTTAGCATGGCAAGCAAGTCATCAAATTGACTAATTGCTTCCATTTTCCTTCTGTTTTCTTTCCTAAGAGTAATATAGCGCTCTGGATTTATGAAAGGATGATCAGGAGCTAGGCTAATGTAAAAGCTATAGATGAGGTCCAACAGCTCAAACATTTCCCGTGCATTCGCCATTTTTTCAGCACGTTTCAAAGCATGTAACGCAGGTTCTACTCTTTCTTTATTTAAATGAAGACGAGCGAGTGAATAGTAATAGTATGCTAACGTTTGCGGGTCTTTTTCAAAATGCTGTAGCCAAAGACTCTTATTAACTTCTTCCAAAAGGCGGTTACGCAAGCGGTAAAAAGCATTTTTACCGTTGGCGCCATAGTGTTCTTCTATCCACTCAGTTTCTTTTACAGGTGAGTCTTCACCTGAGCGCATCCAATCATATAAAAGCAGATCTTTACGACCATTATGATCATGCCCTCGACGTGCAAAAAGCTTGAAGTGTCGCACTTCTGCTTTTGTCATTCCTTGAACCAGCAAGCTTAGCGTATCCATTATTGTGCTTTTGGATACGTAAGGTACAACGCATTTTATTGCACCACACTAGCTACATACAGACATTTTATACCGTTTTTGAAAAAAAATAAATATGAAACGCTCCATCATTATCCTCCTTATCCTGATTGTTGGCTACAACTTCCTTTCTGCTCAGCAAATAGGAATTCAAAACGGGTCAGTATTTATTAGTGTCAATGGGAATCCCTTTGCTCCCACCGATACTATCAGACCTAACGATAGTGTAGTTTATCGTGTGGTATTTGAAAATACTGGAACTGTACCTGCCGATTCATTCTCTTCACCTGTAGATCTTGTTATCAGAAACCTGACAACATCCTTTACTGATACACTATTTGACAATTCTACTCCTCAGGTTTATAATCCAGGAGACTCCATTCCAAGAGAATACCTGGATATGGTTGACCCTCGAAGTCAGCTTTATGCTCCAAATGGTGGTGGCGCAATTGTAACTGTTGTATGGCCATCTGTACGGCATCGCCCTATGATTCCAGCGCGAGACTCCGCTCAGCTTGACCTTACATCGGGTATTTCTACATCGGTAGCTGCTACGCCGCTTACAGGTATTGCCATAGGTCCAAACCCATCCAGGTCATTGGTTAATATCGAATATGGCATTGATAAAAAAAGTATTGACCACGTAAGAATCACAGACATGTTCGGTAAGACCGTACGCCTTATCAGCGGGCAGCCTACTCGGATATCTGTTGAGTCATTGTCTCCGGGACACTATTGGTTGCGATTTCATACGACAAAAGGATTCGTAGAAAACAGACGTTTGCAGGTGATTCGGTAACTTCGCCTCAAAGGCTCACCATGTCACGAGCCTTTATAAGGAAAAGTTCATATGCCAAACCTCGACAAACACGCCTTTTTTCATATCGCAAGGACCTCGCTTTCATGGAGCTTCAGTAAGCCCGAAGCATGGTGGCGCTATATCATCATGCTTCTAGTGGTAGTGCTTTTGGGAATCTTTACCATCGGTAGCATCCTGAGTCTTGCCATCATGTTCATCTTTGCTGATGATTGGCAGGAAGCCTTGAAGGCTTTGGCTCAAGCCCAATCCTCCGGCATCGACATGGAAAACATGGGAATGGCGCCTGGAGCTTCCCTTGGCGTGGTCGTAGCCAGTTTTGCTGCTGGCCTTGCAGCGCTTTTATTATTTGTAAAACCGCTTCACGGCCGACCCTTCCAGTCTATTATCACAGGTGCCAAACGCATACGATGGAAGCGCATAGGCATAGGCTTTGGGCTCTGGCTTGGTATTTCGATCGTTCTGGAGATCGTAAATTATTCACTGGCTCCGGCAGATTATACCTTGGTTTTTGATGGAGCAAAGTTTTGGCCGGCTCTTATTGCGGCCATTATTCTTCTGCCGCTTCAGACCAGCTTTGAAGAGATCGGTATTCGCGGATATATGATGCAAGCTCTGGGAGTGTGGTGGCGATCACCTTTTCTCGCACTACTCGTTTCCAGTTTATTTTTTGGCTTACTCCACTTCGCCAATCCAGAAGTAGCGAGCTACGGCCCTTCTATTATGATCTATTATATTGGAACGGGCGTATTTCTTGGGCTGATAACCTTGATGGACGAAGGTCTTGAATTGGCTCTTGGTGTCCACTTCGCCAATAATCTATACGCCGCCAGTGGCGTCAGCTATCCCGATTCCGTTTTTGTGTATCCATCTGTTATGCAAATGAACGAAATGGACATGGAAGGCTCGCTCGTCACATGGTTTATTATGGCAAGCGTCATGACCCTCGCATTCGCTTTTATCTTTAAATGGAAAAACTGGGAGAAGATATTTGGTACTATTACAATGCCATCTTTTCCTACCATGCCAGAGCATATAGCGAAAAAACTGGAATCGATTGGGGAAGAGGCATGAGTTGAAAAGTGCATAGTTAAAAGTTGAAAACTGAAATTTTCAACTTTTAACTATGCACTTTTCATTTTCTTAATGCTTGTATCCGCCCAAATGCGGACAAGCCAAGGCCTCCGCCATTCCTCCAAACTGAACAGGTACTTTGGAGTAATTGAATGTGCTTTCCAGCGTTTTGGTGTGATTGTTATCACCCATTCCCATATCGACATCACGCATCGTCAGTTGTGAAGGGTGTTCGTAGCCACATGCGTGCGTAATTTCAAGCATCTCCTTACGAAGCGCTTTGACATAATTGGAAAATCGCTCTGCTTTATTCTTAGGATTTAGGCCTCCTTGTAGCCATTTATTATTGGTGGCGACTCCGGTTGGGCATGTATTGTTATGGCACTTCTGGGCCTGAATACAGCCGATGGCGATCATAGGTTCACGTGCGGCATTGATGATGTCAGCGCCCATGGCAAATGCCATCGTTCCGCGCGCAGGCATACCTACTTTTCCAGATGCTATAAAGGCCATTTTATCATTCAGATCACGCTCGCTAAACAAACGATAGATATCAGTGAATGCGTACGTAAACGGAAGGGCAACGTGGGCAGCAAAAGACGGTGGCGCTGCTCCGGTTCCTCCTTCTCCCCCATCGATCGTGATGAAGTCCGGCCCGATTCCACGCTTAGAAATCTCGTCGGCGAGAATCTCCCAACTATCCAGTTTTCCGATAGCCGACTTGATCCCTACAGGAAGTCCGGTGCGCTCAGCTATTTTTTCAATAAAATCGAGCATCTCAGGAATATCACGGAATGCAGAGTGTCGCGGCGGCGAAAGCACTGCCTTCCCCATTTCTACTCCACGGATTTCAGCAATCTCTTTTGTGATCTTCTTCGCAGGAAGTACCCCACCTTTTCCGGGCTTGGCACCTTGACTGAGTTTCAGTTCAATGGCCCTTACAAAAGGGTTTTCGGCGGCAAGTTCTTCTATTTTATCAAACGAAAAATTGCCCTTCTTATCTCTAACACCATAATATCCTGTACCAAAGTGAAAGACAACGTCTGAGCCGTTTTTATGATATGGAGAAAGTCCTCCTTCTCCTGTATTATGATAACATCCGGCATCTTTGGCGCCATTATTCAATGCCTCGATAGCAGGCGCAGAAAGTGAGCCATAGCTCATCGCCGATATGTTTACAATACTACGCGGACGGTAAGGGCGCTTGCGGCCATTCGCCTGACCAAGCACCTTGGCGCATGGCACGAAAGTAGGATCAGCCACATTAGGGTGATCACCTTCTGGCATGTAAGGCATCATCTCTGGATTGATGAAAATATGCCCCGGAGCAAGCAGGTCCTGATCTGTACCAAATCCCTGGTAGTTATTTTGCTTCTTTGCTGAAGCATAAATCCAGGAACGCTCAATGCGATTGAAAGGAAGTTCCTCGCGGTTATTCGCTACAATGTACTGGCGCAGCTCTGGCCCGATAGTCTCAAGCATATACCGTATGTGGCCCACAACTGGAAAATTTCGCAGGATGGTGTGCTTTTTCTGAATAAAAACATCCCTAAATGCAACCGCACCTAGAACGATCAGTACCCATCCCCACCACGAAATCATGCCTAAAGCATCAAGTATTGTTTGCATATTCTGTTAGATAAGACTTGTTTTAAAAAAATACGTAACTGTTTAGCTATTAGCTGTTGGCGGTTAGCTTCTGGCCAGGAAAGTGTGTTTACCTTTAAAGAGAATTTTTCTCTTCATTTTTCGAAAAGCTGGATACATATTCACCTTAAAGGCAAACATCAACAGCCTAAACAATTACAATAATACATAACAGGATCGAAATCCATGAGTAGTCGCAAGGTCATTTATTCAGATCGAAAAGAAAAACATAGCGATCAATTTAACAAACTAAAAAAGCAAGCTGAGTCAGTTTCCTGGTTACGCTTGGGCGTATTTGTGGCCGGAGCAGGCCTCGGTTGGTTATTGTTGAGTATTCATTATTTGACGGGAGGAATCACCATTATCGCAGCAATCGGTTTGTTTTTGTGGCTGATAAAAAAGCATGCTACTCTGGAAAAGGATGCACAGTATCATGAGCGACTTAGCAAAGTAAATGAAGCTGAATTGCAATTAGCGGAAGGCGAAACTGGCCCTTACGATAATGGGTCCAGCTTTATGGACCAAAGCCATTCGTATGTCTATGACCTTGATATACTTGGGCCGAGATCAGTTTTTGCATTTATCAATCGTACCGCAAGTCAGCCAGGTAGAAACAGGCTAGTCTCCTGGCTGAAGCATGGCCTGCATGAGGTTGAAGCTATTAAAGCGCGCCAGGCAGTTGTCGCTGACTTGAGTCCGAAGCTGGAATTCAGGCAGGCATTCCAGGCTATCGGTAGCTTTAGTCAACAAGAGCAGGAAGATTTGAGTAGCTTATTATCATGGCTCAATGAATCCGATGATGTACATGGAAAGGCTGCGCCTGGATTTTTACGCTGGCTACTTCCTGTGCTTTTTCTAGCTGTGTTCATCGCCAGTTTTATCATTCCCTTATCCTGGTACTGGATTGTGGGCGCTTTTGTCATCAATATTCTGGTCGTTCGTCAGTTTCAAAAGCGGACACAAGCACTTCATGCGGCGATAGAGAAGCGAAGCAAAATTCTCCTCCGCTATGCGAGTCTATTGAAACTTATCGAAAAGGAAGCATTTCAGGCGAGCCTGCTCCAGCAGATCCAGACAACACTGGGTAAGGACAACGTGCTCGCCAGCGAGCAGATAGAAGAGCTCGGCACTATCGCTGGCAATTTCGATCAGCGCATGAATGTGTTTGCAGTTCTATTATTCAATGGACTTTGGGGATGGGATCTGCACCTGAGTAACCGACTATCAGTATGGAAAGCTTCGGTGCAGGATCAGGTGCCTGCATGGCTCGACGCACTGGCTGAAATGGACGCCTACATTAGCCTTGCGACCTTTGATTATAATCACCCTGAATTTACGATGCCGGTACCGCGTACCGAACCCGGATTGGAGGGAATCGATATGGGCCACATTCTTATCGATCCGAAAGAACGGGTTAACAACGACCTGAAGCTGGATCGACTGGGGCAATATGGCTTGGTCACTGGAGCCAATATGGCGGGCAAAAGCACCTTCCTGCGTACAGTAGGTGTGAACCTTGTACTGGCTCAGGCCGGTGCGCCTGTGTGCGCCAAGTCCTTTGCCTGGAAGCCTGCCATGATGTACACGTCGATGCGAGCGACAGACTCCGTGCAGGACAGAGCTTCCTATTTTTATGCTGAGCTGGTGCGCCTTAAAGGCATTGCTGACATGCTGAAAGAAGGAACAGAATCCTACATTCTGCTCGATGAGATTCTTCGCGGCACGAATTCAAATGATAAAGCCGAAGGCTCACGCGGTTTTATCGAGCAGCTTATCCAATGGCCAGGCATTGGTCTGGTAGCGACGCACGACTTGTCACTGGCAAGCCTTGAAGAAGCCTATCCAGACAATATTCGCAACCTGCGCTTTGAAATATATATCGAGGAAGGAAAGCTGTATTGTAATTACAAACTGGAAGCAGGAGTTTCCCAGAACTTGAATGCTACTTTCCTCATGAAACAAATGGGAATCGTGAAAAGCGATAGCTGATTAGCTGATTAGCTGATTAGCTGATTAGCTGATTAGCTGCCAACGAGCTTGGATGGATAAGGGTTTAGGAGGTTTTAACCTGCAGGCTTCAATGCTTTGACGATAGGAAGACTCACGATAAATGTGCTTCCTTCACCTGGCTCACTTTCCACCTGGATAGAGCCACCGTTTTTGTCGACAAACTCTTTTACCAAAACAAGCCCAAGCCCTACTCCATGTTCATTGAAGGTGCCTCGCTTACTTAGGCCGGAGACATCAAACAAGTTGTGTCTACGTTCTTCTGACATCCCAACACCATAGTCTCTCACGTAAATATTGAGCATATTTTCGCTTTTGTTCTCCTTTGAAAAAACCTCAATGGATCTTCCTTTTGTAGAAAATTTGATCGCATTAGAGATCAGATTTCGGAGAATGAGTTTGACGGAATTGGCATCAGCATAGACGCTGGCATCACGTGGAATATCGTTGATTAGTTCAATGTTCTTCTGGCGGGCTGTAAGGGAAAATAGCTGAACAAGCTCTGCCACCTCACGATTGAGCGAAAGCTCAGCCGGCCTAATCGAAATCGAGTTGCGCTGCCCCTGTAACCAGAAGAGAAGATTGTCAAGCGTTCCTGCTGTGTGCTTGGCCTGGTGCCCAAGCTCATTGAGGTACAGCTGCATTTCTTCTTGTGTGAAATCAGCTTCACTAGACACTTCTATCAGATTGATAAGGGTTGTCAGCGGCGATCGAAGGTCGTGTGAAATAATGGAGAAGATTTTATCCTTTACCTGATTCAATTCATTGAGATCACGATTTCGATCTTCGAGTACTTCCTTTTGGGCCTCAAGTTCGGTATTGACTTTTTGCACAAATACTTTACGCTGCTGTAAGGAAAGGGCAATAATGCCTGTGATAAGAAGCGCAGCTACTACTCCAAGCGTAATAAGTCGCTGGCGTTGTTCTTGTGTCTTTTTCTGTTCGCGTTCAAGTTTCAGTGCGTTCTCTCGTGCCTCTTCTTTTTCTTTTTCGTCGGCCTCAAACTGGACCCGAGCGAGCTCCATCGTCTTTTGCGCATCATACAAGGAATCATGCAGAACCTTGTTTTGGGACTTATGAAAAAAGGCCTTTTCGAAGTCGCCTATCTTGGCATAAGCGCCACTCAATTCACCGTGAGCATCACGTTCTGTTTGTTTTGAATTTACTTCACTTGCTATTCGAAGTGCATTTTCACCAGCTTCTATTGCTTTCTGATATTGTCCTTTTTCAGTGTAAAAATGGCACAACCTAGACTCAGCAATTCCAATTCCTGATGTTAATCCATGCTTCTCCCAGATAGCCTTGGCTTGCAGTCCAAGAATAAGTGCAGAGTCTTTTTCTCCGAGTGTACGAAAAGCATCGGCGAGGTACAAGATTGAGTTTCCTTCTCCTTCCGGGTCCTGAACGGATTTAAAAATCACGATTGATTCGCGTATAAGCGCTATCCCTTCTTTTACTTTAGCAGAATTGCGGACAAGGCTTAAATCATTGAATTTCTTGTACTTAAGTTCTACTTCCTCCACCGCCAATCGCCCCATACTTGCCAGCGCTTTCGCCTTTATCACTTTGTTACCTAGCTCATCAGCAAGCGCGAGTGCTTTTGCATTATAGTGCTTTACCTCCTTATGCTGCTCATTCAATTCATAGAGGTATGAGATATTAGAAAGAAGCAGAAGCTGGCTGTACTTATCCCCCAGGTCTTCAAATATCGCCAGGGCCCGCAGGAGATTCTGAATTCCCACAAGGTGATTTCCTTGCTCGATAGCCAGGGTAGCCATATTGTTATAGGTCAATCCAACTCCCTCTTTATATCCCAGCCTTTGGTACAAGTCCTTTACTTCCTCATATTTTTCAGTTGCCTCCTCATAGTGTCCCATATCATTATGGGTAATGGCAATATTGCTTAGAACATTTACCATTGCGAGGCTATCACCTTCTTGCGTGTGCATAAGAAGGGCCTTATTAAGTAATGTCAAAGCGGTATCCTTCTGGCCTTGGCTTTTCAGAAATATCGCCAGGGCATTTATACTTTTTGCAGTGAAGGAAACAGAATCAGGAAATGATTTTGAAAGCGCGAGCACCTTACTTTGATATTTGGCTGCATCTCCAAATTCGCCTTGCGCATAATAGCTTCTGGCGATCTGAGTTATGATAGTAGCACTGTCAAATGCGGACTTTGTAGCAGCGGCTAATTTAAGGGCTTCAAAATCAGCCTCGCGGGCTGAGGCAGGATCCGTTACTAAAAGTAAATTTCCTTTCGAAAGGATGAGATTTATCTTTCTGGAATTATCTTTTTCTATTAAAATTTCTCTTTCTAAACTATCGAGGGCAGGACTTTGTCCATGCAGCTTTTTTGAAGAAATGGGACTTATCACCCAAATCAGAATAAAGCTTATTATCATTAAAAGCCTTCTCTGAGAAATTAATATCATTCAGGATATAGAATTACAAAACAAGTGGTAGTATCTACTTTGGAATACAAGTATATACAAATAATCTGAAGATAGAGGGAGAAATACTGCAATAAGCACTGCTTTGGCACTTGATATTGATCATAAATAGTAAAAATCGAATACTTTTATCATCGCTTTACTTTCTAATAGCGTGGCTAACGTGTTTCCTCAGAAGCTTATCAAAACACGATTAGTCCCACCAAGTTTATACCTTGTTCTTCAAAAGCCATTTTTATGAATACTGCAAAAGACCAATTATACCAACTCATGCAGGTGGGCAGAATCTACGAGTCGATCGAAATTTTGTCCAAAATCACCCAGAAAAAGGACACTGATATTTTTAATGACCTCATTCTTTTGGGAGGTAATTTCCAGGCGAATCAACGCCTACAGAACCTGAAACTGATCGATGCGAAGGAAGCCAATATTCGTTCTAATGAAGTTGCAAATGCAGTACTCGCCTATATCAGTGACGCTTCTGAAGCAGGCTGGCTTGACATTACAGTCAGCGACCTGAACCAGGATAATGACAATCGCAAGGTTAAGATTCTCTTTGTAGCATCAAACCCAGAGGGTACGGTCATTTTTGAATTGGAGAAAGAGTTTCTTGAAATACGGAAAGTATTTAGACATAAACGAGAGCAGTTTGAGGTGATAGAATCCTTTGGGACGAGCTATCAAGACTTATTCAATATCGTGCGGGAAGAAAGGCCAGACATCCTGCATATTGCGGCGCCATCTAATAATGACATATTAGTTTTGCATGGGCCCGACAATACCAGGAATGACATTCCATATCAATTTTTGGCTGCTCCTTTCTCTATGTTTACGCCTTATGTGAGTTGTGTCTTTATGAACACCTGGTGTTCAACCGATTTCCTTGAAGAGATTTCACATTCGCTAGGCACAGCACTCGGCAGTCAAAATCTAATTTCAGATACAGACTCCATCTTATTTTCTAGTGGTTTTTATGCTGCGCTGGCTCAGGGAGCGGATTATGAATCAGCCTTTAATGCTGGGAAAACCATTTTGGATCAGGAAAATGTGAGAGATTTACAGAAAAAAGAAACTTATACCTGCTTTGTTCACGGGAAAGAGCTGGACCCAAAATAATCTTATGCTACTCTCTGAAAAAATCAAAGCGTTTAACCGCCAACTTGACTTTACAGACGCCTTACCAGCAGGCATCAAGGTGATGAATCCTTTTCGTGAAAGCGAAACAGTTCTTAACATATCGGATCAATTTTATGATCGATTTTATGCCGATGAGCGACCTCGGCATTTGATTTTGGGAATCAATCCGGGGCGCCTTGGCGCAGGCGCTACAGGAATTCCTTTTACCGATACCAAAAGACTGAAAAGTGACTGTAACATCCCTTTTGAAGGGCTTCATACTCATGAACCTTCGTCGGTGTTTGTATATGAGGTAATCCGCGCGATGGGCGGAGCGGAAGCATTTTACGATCGCTTTTTTATAAACTCTGTCTCTCCACTCGGATTTACTATCAGAAACGATAAAGGCCGCGATGTAAATTACAACTATTATGACAGCAAGGAACTGACAAAAGCTTCCTTACCTTTTATTCGAAAAAGCATGACCCAACTTATCGAACTGGGCATGGAAACGGATGTAGTATATTGTTTGGGGACGGGGAAAAATGCCAAGTTTCTTATTGATTTTAATAAAGAGGCAAAATTATTCAACAAGGTCGAACCTCTGGAGCATCCTCGATATGTAGTTCAGTACAAATCGAAAAAGATGCCAGAATATGTCGCTAAATTCGTCCGCATTCTCAACCAAGATACAATATGAATAAGGCGATCTTTTTTACCATTGTAGTATGTCTCGCAGCCTGCGGCCCGCGGCCGGCTGCGATTAATGAAGGTATCACAACCGAGATCAATCCGGTGGATAAGGGAGTTCTTAAGGGCTTCTCTTCGCCGGAGTCTGTATTAGGAATCGACACTTTCGTTTTTGTTTCCAACGTCGGACCGGAGCTAAAGCCACGCGACAAGGATGGAGATGGCTTTATCAGCAAGTTGAATAATAAAGGCAATGTGGTTAATCTCAGGTTTATCGAAGGGCTGCATGCTCCCAAGGGCATGGCAGTATGGGACTCTGTGCTATATGTTGCAGATATTGATGTGATACGAGCTTTCCACTGGAAAACAGGTGATAGCCTTGACCTTTTTGACCTGAAAGCATTCGGAGTGCGTTTCCTGAATGACTTGTGCCAAGGCGATAGCGGCATGCTATTCGTCTCTGAAACCTTCCAGGATACCATTTATTCGATTGATGTAAAAAGGCGCGATAAGGAGAATAATATTCGCGCGGTATCTATTCCTAAAGATGCAGCGGTGCAATCTGTCAATGGCCTCTGGTATGATGCTCCTAACCGGGATTTGTATCTCTGTGGTTTTGGCCAAGGCGATTCTACCAATGGCGCAATCGGCGTGATCCCGATGGGCGCAAGAGCTGTGCCTCCACGAAACTGGGTGAGCCATACTGGCAAGCTCGACGGACTAGTCTTAATCGGCAGAAAGCTCTATGTAACAGACTGGGCGGGCTTTGAGACTTCGAGCCCTTTGTGGGAAGTCGACCTGAGTACCTATAAAGCCAAAGCTGTTTTCACTAAGCAAATCGGCGGTCCAGCAGACTTTTGGTACGATGAAAAAAACAAACGATTCTGGATACCTGCCATGACGGAAGGCAGGGTTTATGTTCATGAGTAATGCGTGCTTTGAGTACAAAGTACATGAGTGCAGAATAGAAAGTTAAAAAGTACCTGATGCACATTTCAACTTTCCATTTTCTACTATGCACTTTGTACTCCTGAATTTTCCGTAAACGCTCGGAAGACATCTTCCAGCTTACGGGCTTTGGGACTTAGTTCTAAAATCGGGTTTTGATGCTCGGAACAAAAGGCAAAAATTGCGGCGGCGGCTTCGTCGGCATTTCCACTTGTGAAGGTCCAGCTTTGGGGGCTGTGGGTTTTGTTGAGTACCAAAGTAGCTGACGCTAATAGAGCCTCAATATCAAGTCCTTCCTGCGCGACGCGTACAAACACCTCCGCTTCGCTGGGGCGAAGCGAGTCGATTCCGTCATCGCCACTATCAGCTACGAGTTTACCTTGATTAATAATGATAACGCGGTCGGCAATGGCTTCTACCTCGGAGAGGATATGCGATGAAAAAATGACTGTTTTATCTTTGCCCAAATCTTTAATCAAAGCACGAATACCTGCCATCTGATTGGGGTCCAGGCCGCTGGTCGGTTCATCAAGAATAAGCACAGGCGGATTATGGATTATCGCCTGACAAAGCCCCACGCGCTGGCGATAGCCTTTAGAGAGCGCTCCGATGCGCTTATGCGATTCACGCTCCAGGCCCGTGAGTTTTATAATTTCCTCAATGCGGACCTTCCGGGTTGCGGCATGCATTTTGTGTGTTTTACCTACAAAATCAAGAAACTCCCGCACATACATATCGAGATACAGTGGATTGTGTTCGGGAAGGTATCCTATGTTTTTTCGCACCTCTAAAGGCTGCTCATTCACATCAAAATCACCAACATGAATAGCGCCTTCTGAACCTTGCAAAAAACAGGTTATAGCCTTCATTGTAGTAGATTTTCCGGCACCATTTGGCCCAAGAAAGCCTAATATTTTACCAGGAACTGCTTCAAATGAAAGCGAGTCAACCGCCCGTTGGGTTCCATATAGTTTACTAAATCCTTGTACTTTGACCTGCATTCGGCAAAGATATTGCTATTTTTGCATACAAACATCACTAAAGCTCTTGCCATGTTTCGTCTGTTTCATTTTTGTTGTCTGAGTATTTGCATCTTTATCCTGCTTGGAGCCTGTAACAACCGCTCTTCTCAGGTAAATCGCCCTATTCAGGTACAGCTTGCCGCTGAGCCCTCGATGCTGCATCCTCTGCTGGGAAACGACGCGAATCGTAGCCTTGTACTTGACTTTGTAGGGCAATCCCTTATTACTGTAAATCCTAAAGATGGAAAACTAGTACCTGTGCTTGCAGAAGCACTGCCGGTCGTTTCAGAAGATGGCTTGAATATCGCTTTTCGCATAAACCCATCTGCCCATTGGCCGGATGGAAAGAAAATCACTGCGGAGGATGTCATTTTTTCGATGAAAGCGCTTACAGCGACAGATCATCCTCAAGGGCAATTTGGCAGAATGGTGAACACCATATCAAAAGTGGAAGCAAGCGGACAAGATGTTAGCTTTGTCATGAACACCGCTGAAGTATATAATATTCACAAGCTTAGCGGAATATTGATTCTGGATGGCCGATTTTATGACACCAACAATATTCTCGGCAGCGTTTCACTCGATAGCTTGTTGCTCAACATCCAGTCTGCGCCTGGCGAGCCCGGCGTATTGGATGCCGATCCTCGCATTATTGCCTGGAATGAACATATTGCTTCTGATCGTTTTGTAAAAGGCTTCTATGCTACAAAAGGAATTATTGGCCCTTACCAAGTATCAAACTGGGATCCAGGAAGCTCTATTACCCTTATCAAAAACCCTAACTATTGGGGAGCATCGCTTCCTCAAGCCTGGCATCAGCAAGCTGCTGATTCGTTTACCTTCCGATTTATTAAGGACCCGAATTCGTTGCGTTTGCAACTACGCCAGGAGGCTCTGGATGTAGCATTGCAGCTGCCCGGCCAGACGATCAATGACAGTATTAAACTGGAGACATATGACCTTCAGGCATATGATAATAACATGTACACCTATCTCGCCTTCAATACGCGTGAGGGTGCGCTAAAAGAATCTTCACTTCGTCAGGCTATTTCATACCTGATGCCTGTAGAGGACATTATCGCCGATCAATATGAGGGGCGAGCCGTACCTGTGCTTTCGCCTGTGGCGCGCATCAATCCAGAATACAACGATACGCTTCCGGCATACGTGTTTGCGCCTGAGAAAGCAGAAGCGCTATTAGATCAGCTTGGAATCAAAGATTATGATGGCGATTTGGTACGAGACATAAAAGAAGACGGTAAGACTGTTCCTTTCTCGCTGAATGTCTCCTACCCTGCCGGCTTCGCAGCAGCCGATGCTACGGCAGCCCTCTTCAAAGATGCTTGCAGCAAAGTTGGCCTGACGATTACGCTTGAACCGACTTCTTTTAAGATGCTTGGTCCCAAGATTATGACGCATCAGTTTGAGATGGCTTTGCTCGCCAGTTCGACCTACTCGCATCCGTATGATTTTGAGCAAGACTTCAGCAGAAATCATCCTGGCAACCATACTGGTTTTGGATCAGCGAAACTCGATAGCCTTATCGATGCTGCGGGAAAAGCGCTGAACCCAACGACGCGCCGCGATCTCGCATGGCAAATCCAGGCCGAAGTACATCGCGAGAAGCCGCTTATGTATCTGTTTGCCTCCTCGCAGCCGGTAGCGATCCATGATCGTCTGGGCAACACAAAGGTGATGGCTTATGCGCCTTATGTGTGGCTGAATGGGCTGAAGCCTTGATGCTAACCAGATCCCGTCTTTTACTTGATTCTTACTGCTCAATACTTGCTACTATCGTTCCTGTTTCCAACTATTTAGGAGCGGCGAATATTCCCATAAAATATTAATCACTATTGCTTGAGGAGGGAAACCCTTTTGAGGTAAAGCGCTGGAGGAATCAGCTTAGAATCAGTGGCTAATTCTAGGGTGATATTTTTTTGCACAAAAAATTACTCGTTAAAATCTTTTACTTTTATTGTATGAGGTTACTGCAAATTTTGGGGGCTGCCATTTTTCTTCAAATTATAAGTGGGTGTGAGGTCGCACCCCAATCACACGAAATACTAACTAAAGAGTATGACTTTGAGCAGATTCTCAATATGGCCGAAATTGATTTTGGCGCTTTGAATCTCACTAAAAAAGACTTCATCGATTCCCTCAAGCCCGCAGAATATCCTCCAAGAAATCATGGTTATTCAATAGAATTCAAGCCTATGAATTGGAACAAGGACCTAGTGTTTGGCACCGTCTATTTTGAAACTGAATTTAGAAAGTACCAGATTAACCAGAGGGAATTTTGGTTGCCTCAAAAATGGACAATAACAGGGCAGGCAGATAGCACAAAAACAAAGATGGTCGCACAACCTAATTATGAGATCGACTTTTCATTAGACTCCTCTGTAACCATTACACAATATTCCTTTATTGCATTAGGCGACCTGGATTTAGAGGTTTCCTCAAGTACTATCAGAAATGAAGAAGGGCGCATTATTAAAAGCACAGGATCATCAGGCATAGGCGCGACGGCATCTCGATCTATTTTACATGTATTTAAGAGTCATAAAGGCGAGTTAAGCCAATTAGAAACAGAATCATATCGGTTAGGGTTCGCAGATGAAGGAGTCTCCCAATTTTTACAAAGCATCTTTGGAAGTAATGACGAGATCATAGGTTCGTCCATGGAGTTTTTTGAATAATCCTGAGGGTTTTAAGCCCCCCAAAAATCCCCTCCCTTAGCAATGGCAGATTAGATTGAGGGTTAAAATATAAATCATCATAATCGCTAATCGTCAATTATAAAATGTCACCATCCCGCTCCCTCCTCCTCCTCCTCCTCTGCATTACATTTCTTATTCCCTTCTTGTCAATAGCCCAATCCGCCATTGACCATTGGGAGACGGCGGTATTTAATGATGATACATGGTCGTACAGAGTAGGCACCTCCGCGCCGCCAGCCCTCTTCAAAGATGCTTGCAGCAAAGTTGGCCTGACGATTACGCTTGAACCGACTTCTTTTAAGATGCTTGGTCCCAAGATTATGACGCATCAGTTTGAGATGGCTTTGCTTGCCAGTTCGACCTACTCGCATCCGTATGATTTTGAGCAAGACTTCAGCAGAAATCATCCTGGCAATCATACTGGTTTTGGATCAGCGAAACTCGATAGCCTTATCGATGCTGCGGGAAAAGCGCTGAACCCAACGACGCGCCGTGATCTCGCATGGCAAATCCAGGCCGAAGTACATCGCGAGAAGCCGCTTATGTATCTGTTTGCCTCCTCGCAGCCGGTAGCGATCCATGATCGTCTGGGCAACACAAAGGTGATGGCTTACTCACCTTATGTATGGCTGAATGGGCTGAAGCCTTGATGGGGTTTCAGGTGCCAGGCCTTGAAAGGATTTCCCTCCCCTAGCAATAGTGGAAGGTATTCAGGCTAAAGCCTTGGGGAATCATATATAATAAACTTAAAGTTTGCTCTTATGGATAGCCTAAGTATTTATTCTAAAAACGCATTCCCATTAGAAGAAATATTTCTACTTCTAATTAATGAAGGTTTTCTCATAAGAGTTATCTCTACTGAAGGCAAAAGGTATTCTATTTCTAAAGACAATCCTTTTCACAGAGAACAAAAGCAATATGTAATTCTAGACTTATCTACCTCAATTATAGATGATGGGGCTAATAATCCTTTTTACGACGAAGCGCTTGATGTGGTAGAGCGAACGCTTGGAAGTGATTTTGAAACAAAGGAGATTCAGGTTTTATCTGTTGATTATAAACTCCGAAAAGGCGTTAAGACTGTTCAATATTTCTTTCGTGTCCTAACGAATTATTTCACCACTGACTTCCTAAAGCAGACTGTTTTTTTTGATGATCTTTCTGGAGAAACCCTATCCGGCGATAACTTTGAGAAGTTGGTTCATTTATATCCACCTAGCTAGGGATATCTATATCAAAATATAAGAAGTATTTACTTAATCATCATGTTCGTTCTCTTGACTTCTTTTAAAGAGGAGATTTAATCGCTTTGCTAAATTAGTAGATGGTAACTTGGGGAAAGAATTAATTCCACTTAGATATTAAAATGAGTAAAAGAAACATCATCGCGG
>JBGCFB010000362.1:0-25203 GCA_045106685.1 Bacteroidia bacterium
TCGTGAACGTCAAACCGCTGAACAGCAAAATAATTGATTGTGATGAGCGAGACAACTACTATCCAACGCAAAGAGCGTAAGACGCGTGTTGGCGTCGTAAAGAGTAACAAGATGGACAAAACCATCGTCGTTGCTGTTGAGCGTCGTGTAAAGCACCCCGTGTACGGAAAGGTTCAGCGTAAAACGACTACCTATACCGCACACGACGAACAAAACGATTGTAACATCGGGGATACCGTGAAAATCATGGAGACCCGTCCTCTAAGCAAGCGCAAATGTTGGCGCTTGGTTGAAATTCTTGAACGCGCTAAATAACCGACCATGATCCAGCAAGAATCTCGTCTAAAAGTAGCAGACAACAGTGGCGCAAAGGAAGTGCTTTGTATCCGCGTACTTGGTGGTACCAAGCGTCGCTACGCCCGTATTGGGGATCGCATTGTATGCAGTGTAAAATCTGTTGATCCTCGCGGAAACGTTAAAAAAGGTGATGTGGTAAAGTGCGTTGTGGTAAGGACTCGTAAAGAGCTTCGCCGCAAGGACGGATCTTACATCCGATTTGATGATAACGCAGCTGTGCTTCTTTCACCAGATGGTGGCCCACGTGGGACACGTATCTTTGGCCCTGTAGCACGTGAGCTTCGTGATAAAGGATATATGAAAATCGTTTCCCTGGCACCTGAGGTGCTTTAATTTGAATCCTCGATTTTCAATAAAAAATTAAACGAACAAGCCATCATGAAACTGCATATACGCAAAGGTGACCGAGTTCGCGTTCTTTCTGGTAAAGATCGTGGAGAAGAGGGCGAAGTAATGGTAGTATACCCTAAGAAGCAACGCGCTATCGTCGGAGGTATTAATATCATCCGTAAAGCAATCCGTCCTGATCAGAATAACCCTGATGGAGGAATTGTGGAGCAAGAAGCTACTATACATATTTCGAATCTGATGCTCGTTGAGGGTGGTAAAACTACCCGAACAGGTCGTCAGAAAAATGAAAAAGGTAAGGGATTGGTGAGAGTATCCAAGAATACCGGAAAAATTGTCTAATCCTTTTAAGATCCTGAAGAGAAATGGCAGAGAAATCCAGACTAATCAAGAAGTACAGCGAAGAAGTTGTACCAAGCCTCGCCAAGGAGTTCAATTACAGCAATCCTGCTATGCAGGTTCCTAAGCTGCAAAAAATTGTACTGAACCGTGGAGTAGGTGAAGCTACGAATGATAAAAAACTCATCGACGCATCTGTTGAAGAGTTTGCAACAATCACAGGCCAAAAGCCGGTGATCATAAATGCCAAGAAAAGTGTTTCGAACTTTAAACTTCGCGAAGGCATGCCTATCGGAGTTAAAGTAACACTTCGTGGAACCCAGATGTATGAATTCCTCGATCGTCTCATCAATGTGGCTTTGCCACGTGTGCGTGACTTCCGTGGTCTTCCTGTACGAGGATTCGATGGACGTGGAAACTTTACACTTGGTGTGAAGGAGCAAATTATTTTTCCTGAAATTAATGTTGATAAAATCAACAACATCTCTGGGCTTGAAATCACATTTGTGACTTCTGCTCCAAATGATGAGGAAGCATTGGCCCTCCTTCGTGCGTTTGGCATGCCATTTCAGGGTAAAAACAAAGAAACTGCGTAACCATGGCTAGAAAATCAGCAATCGCAAGACAAAAGAAGCGTGAGAAGCTGGTAGCAAAATATGCTGCTAAGCGTAAAGCGCTCAAAGAAGCAGGTGACTACCAGGGATTGGCATTGTTACCTCGAAACTCATCTCCTGTTCGTTTGCACAACCGATGCATGCTCACCGGTCGTCCACGCGCATATATTCGCCGTTTTGGTATTTCTCGGATTATGTTCCGTGAATTAGCACTCAAAGGCAAAATTCCTGGTGTAAAGAAAGCAAGCTGGTAAAATCATGTATACTGATCCTATAGCCGACTTCCTAACACGTATCCGGAACGCCCAGGCAGCAGGCCACAAAATTGTGGAGATTCCTGCTTCCAAGCTCAAGCACGAGATTACGAAAGTACTCGAAGAGCAAGGGTTTATCCGTAAGTACAAGTTTGTGGAGCAAAAACCTCAAGGTGTAATTAAAATTGCACTTAAATATGATAAGCAGAGCAAAAGACCTGCTATATCTCATCTGAAGCGTATATCAAAGCCTGGTTTGAGAAAGTATTCCGGTTCCGGAACTCTCCCAAACACGCTAAATGGCCTAGGTATCGCGATTGTATCAACTCCACAAGGTGTGATGACAGCCAAGCAGGCCAAGCGCGCTAATGTAGGTGGAGAAATTCTTTGTGAAGTTTACTAATCAAGACGACCATGTCCCGGATTGGAAAAAACCCGATATCGATTCCTTCAGGAGTGACTATCAACGTCGATAACAGCAATGTTGTCACGGTGAAAGGCCCTAAAGGCGAGCTTAAGCAAGCAATCGACCCTGACTTAGCTGTTAACATCGAAGACGGAACGCTTACCGTAGCGCGCCCTTCGGAACAGAAACGTCATAAAGCTGCTCATGGACTTTATCGCACACTTATTAACAATATGGTTACTGGTGTGTCTGAAGGTTATGAAAAGAAAATGGAAGTTGTAGGTGTGGGTTACCGCGCCGAAGCAAAAGGGAAAAGTAAACTAGAGCTCGCGCTCGGTTTTTCTCACCCGATTGTTATGATACTTCCCGCCGAAGTTGAAGTGGAAACTGAAAACGCACGTGGCCAGAATCCAATTATCACACTTCGTAGTTTTGACAAACAACTCATCGGACAGGTTGCTGCGAAAATTCGCGGTCTTCGTCCTCCTGAGCCCTATAAAGGTAAAGGTATACGTTTTGTAGGTGAGCAAATTCGCCGGAAAGCAGGAAAAGCTGCCGGTAAATAATAAAATTGGTTTCCAACACTTTTATATAAAAGACCAATGGGAAATACTGCGAAAAAAGTTGTGCGTAGAACGCGGATCCGTCGCCGTTTGCGTACTCGCATTGCAGGTTCGGCGGACCGTCCCCGGCTTTCTGTTTTCAGAAGTAACCGGCAGATCTATGCACAGATCATAAATGACGATGCGGGAGAAACAATGGCAAGTTGTTCTTCTCGAATTAAAGACGTAACTTTGCAGCCGCTTTCGAAAACGGAGCAGAGTCGTCTTGTAGGCCAAAAGCTTGCAGAAATTGCAATAAGCAAAGGCATCAGCACGGTTATTTTTGACCGAGGTGGCTATAAGTATCACGGCCGAGTGAAAGCATTGGCAGAAGGTGCCCGTGAGGGTGGCCTCAATTTCTAAGAATGATATGAGTAGAGTAATTTTCTCCCAATCACAACGAGTCAAAAGTAGTGACCTTGAACTTCAAGAAAAGGTCGTGAAAATCAACCGTGTTGCCAAAGTGGTAAAAGGTGGACGTCGTTTTAGCTTTAGCGCTATTGTCGTAGTTGGCGATGGTAATGGAGTTGTAGGCTTCGGACTCGGAAAAGCCAATGAAGTTGCTGATGCCATTGCAAAAGGCGTTGACGTTGCTAAGAAAAATCTTATCCGTGTCAATATGCGTGGTAGCACAATTCCACATCCTTCAGTTACCAACTATGGTGCTGCTAAGGTAATGCTAAAACCTGCTGCTCCTGGTACAGGTATTTTGGCTGGTGGTGCTATGCGTGCTGTTCTTGAAAGCGTAGGTGTTAAAGATGTTATTGGTAAAGTTCTAGGATCTTCGAATCCTCACAACGTTATCAAGGCAACAGTAAAAGCGCTCGCTGAAATGCGTGATGCCCAATCTGTAGCAAAGACACGTGGTGTAGATCTTTCAAAAATCTTCCACGGTTAATCGCTGTTTTAACCTATCGCATTAAGAAACTCGGTATCATGTATCCAAAAGCACGAATCACACAAATCCGCAGTACGATTAATCGTCCCAAAGACCAGGTCGCCACTATTCAGGCACTAGGGTTGGGTAAGATGCACCGCACTGTTGAGAAGGAAGTAACTCCTCAAATTTTGGGGATGATTAAGAAAGTAAGTCACTTGATCCGCCTAGAAGAAGTCTAGGTTATCATTGACATATGTATATTACTACAAGCATACGCTACTGATGAAATTACATACACTTAAACCAGCTGAAGGCTCTACTCGCAATCGTAAGCGTGTAGGTCGTGGCCAAGGATCAACACGAGGTGGTACATCCACACGTGGTCATAATGGTGCTCAGTCCCGTAGTGGACATAGCTACCGCCCTTGGTTTGAAGGTGGACAGATGCCGTTGTATCGCCGTGTTCCAAAATTTGGATTTAAGAACCCAAATCGTGTCGAATACAAAGCGATCAACCTGGATACAATTCAAGAACTTACTGAAAAGTACTCAGCAGATGTCATCGACCATGCTTTTTTACAAAGCCACGGTGTTATTTCCAAGGAATCAACACTCGTAAAAGTTCTTGGACGTGGAGAACTCAAAGCCACGGTTAACGTCAAACTCAACAAATTTTCCAAATCAGCCAAGTCTGCCATCGAATCTGCAGGCGGCCAAGCTGAAGAGGTTTAATTCTGATAAGCAAGAGCGAAGATGAAAGGGCTGATCCAGACTATAAAAAACATTTGGAATATCACGGAACTCCGGGAGCGTATTATTTATACGCTTCTTTTGCTTGCCGTATTCCGTCTTGGAACCTTCATTATCCTTCCAGGTATTGACTCCGAAGTGCTAAAAGCAGCATTTGATGAGAGTACATCCGGGGGAGGATTATTGGGTTTCTTTAACATTTTCATGGGAGGAGCATTTGGTCGTGGTGCGATTTTAGCACTCGGCATCATGCCTTACATCTCAGCATCGATTGTTGTTCAGTTGCTTGCTGCAGTTGTGCCTGCTTTCCAAAAACTTCGGCGAGAAGGGGAAAGTGGAACCCGTAAAATGAACCAAATTACGCGTTACCTTACCGTAGTTATTACACTATTGCAGTCTGTGAGCTATATCACTTTCATCACGAATTCATATCCTGGTGCAGTTGATTCATCTCCGATGTTCTATGTAACTACTGTTATCATCCTTACTGCTGGAACTATGTTCCTTGTTTGGTTAGGAGAAAGAATAACTGATAATGGCTTAGGTAATGGAGTTTCATTGCTCATTATGATTGGTATTATAGCCAGTTTCCCTGGAGCATTGTTGCAGGAGTTTAGCTCAAAGCTTCCAATGGTATTCTTTATTGAGATACTTGCGCTTGGAGTTGTGACGATGGCAGTAGTAGCACTTACACAGGCTACACGAAAAATTCCAATCAATTACGCTCGCCAAATGGCGTCTAATCGCCTGGGGCAAACTGGTCGTGGAACTGCTGCTCGTCAGTACATTCCTTTGAAAGTGAATTCTTCAGGCGTAATGCCTATCATCTTTGCACAAGCTATTATGTTCTTGCCGGTTGCTTTGATCGGTTTGAATTCAAGTGATGGTGCTCAGTATGCTGCAGGTGTACTTTCAGATTGGACAGGGTTCTGGTACAATCTGATCTTCTTTTTCATGATTATCATTTTCACATATTTCTATACAGCTATTACAGTAAATCCAAAGGATATTGCTGATAATCTAAAACGAAATGGTGGTTTCATTCCTGGTGTAAAGCCTGGTAAGAAGACAATTGACTATATTGATAACATTCTGTCTAAGGTAACCTTTCCTGGATCTATTTTCCTTGGGATTGTTGCAATCTTCCCTGCTATTGCAGCACAAATGGGAGCGACAACAGGATTTGCTCAATTCTTTGGAGGTACGACTTTGCTCATTATGATCGGAGTGGTACTTGATACTTTGCAACAAATGGAAGGATATCTACTTAACCGTCACTACGACGGATTGATGAAAAGTGGCCGTGTGAAAGGTCGCCAAAGTCAAGCGGTAGGAATCTAACTTTAAGATAAAACACGCAATGGCTAGTGGGGAAATCATTCTAAAGAATGAAGCTGAGATTGAAGCTATTCGTGAAAGCTCACAACTTGTGGGCAAGACATTGGGGGAAGTCAGTAAATGGATTGAACCTGGTGTTAGTACTTTGAAATTGGATCAGATTGCAGAAGCTTTCATAAAGGATCATGGTGGTCGGCCAGCATTTAAGGATTATTTACCTGACTTTGCTGAAACTCCATTTCCATTCTCTTTATGTGTTTCGATTAATCAAGAGGTTGTTCATGGCTTTTCATCTGAAAGCCGCATTCTTCAGGACGGTGATATTGTCGCAGTTGATTGTGGAGTTGAAATGAACGGTTTCTTTGGTGATTCTGCTTATACCTTTGCAGTAGGAAATATTTCTGCTAAAAAGCAACGTCTTTTAGATGTTACCAAAGCATCCTTGTATAAAGGAATCGAAAAAGCTGTTGCTGGGAATCGACTTGGAGAAGTATCCAATGCTATTCAGCGTCATGTTGAATTGTACGGTTACAGTATCGTGAAAGAAATGGTAGGGCATGGCCTGGGCCGTAATCTTCACGAACCACCTGAGGTTCCCAATTACGGTAAGCGTCGTTCTGGTCCACGTTTAAAGTCAGGAATGGTAATCGCTATTGAACCAATGGTGAATATCGGACGAGGGGAAATTGATGTTGCTGACGATGGATGGACAGTCTTTGCAAAAGATCAAAGCGCTTCAGCGCACTTTGAACATAGCATCGCTATCCGAAATGGAAAAGCAGAGCAATTGTCCACTTTTGAATTTATTGAAAACTAAAACAAGCGTTAATTTTGGCTAAACAACAACCCATAACAGTCGATGGTGTAGTATCAGAAGCTCTACCCAATGCAACTTTCCGCGTAAAGCTGGAAAACGGGCACGAAGTGCTCGCGCATATTGCGGGGAAAATGCGGATGTACTACATTAAAATATTGCCTGGGGATAGAGTAAAGCTAGAAATCCCTCCTTATGATCTGAGTAAAGGAAGGATTGTATATCGCTACAAATGATAAACATTTGATATCATGAAAGTAAGAGCATCGATCAAAAAACGCTCCTCAGATGACAAAATCATTCGCCGTAAAGGCAAATTGTATGTCATCAACAAGAAGAATCCTAAACACAAACAGCGTCAAGGCTAAAACTAACAATTCGGAATAAATTATGGCACGTATTGCTGGTGTTGATTTGCCAAAAAACAAGCGAGGAGTTATCGGACTGACCTATGTCTTCGGAATAGGTCGCACCTCTGCATCTAAAATTTTAGATGAGGCCGGTATCGACCATGACAAGAAAGTACACGAATGGAATGATGATGAAATCGTCAGCATTCGTAGTATAATTTCTGACAAATACAAAGTAGAAGGTGTTCTGCGCTCTGAGGTTCAAATGAACATCAAGCGTCTTATGGACATCGGCTGTTACCGAGGACTTCGTCACCGTCGTGGCCTTCCCCTACGTGGACAGCGTACTAAAACTAATGCTCGTACTCGTAAGGGTAAGCCAAAAACTGTCGCTGGTAAGAAAAAAGTGACTAAATAACCTATTTATTTATCATGGCAAAGTCTGCATCATCGAAGAAGAAGAAAAAGCGCGTAGACCCCTTAGGGCAAGTGCACATCACTTCTTCATTCAACAACATCATTATTTCTATGACAGACGTCAAAGGCGACGTAATCGCCTGGGCATCTGCTGGGAAAATGGGTTTCCGCGGTTCTAAGAAAAACACTCCTTATGCTGCTCAGGTGGCCGCTACCGATTGTGGTAAGCGTGCGTATGACATGGGTCTTCGTAAGGTAGATGTTTTCGTTAAAGGTACAGGTTCGGGTCGTGAGGCTGCTATCCGTGCAATTTCTCAATCAGGAATTGAAGTTAGCATCATTACTGACATTACTCCGTTGCCACACAACGGTTGTCGCCCACCTAAGCGTCGTCGTGTCTAATTGAAGACACTTCGCTTTACTGATCATTTGATCGGCGGTTGCATATGCATTAAATATCCGCCAGGAATAACTACAGGTTTATTTCACTCGTAAAAAGATTTTAAACTATGGCTCGTTACAGAGGCCCCAAGGGTAGAATTGCCCGCAAATTCAAAGAGCCGATCTTCGGCCCGACGAAAGTACTCGATCGTCGTAAAAACCCTCCCGGCCAGCACACACGTGGTCGCCGTAAGGTGTCAGAATATGCTCAGCAACTTGCTGAAAAGCAAAAAGCTAAATATATCTATGGCTTGCTTGAGCGCCAGTTCCGTAACACTTTCGTGAAAGCTTCACGTCGTCCGGGTGTAACTGGTGAAATCTTCCTCCAGCTATTGGAGTCACGTATTGATAATGTCGTTTTCCGTATGGGATTCGCTCCTACTCGTCGTGCTTCTCGCCAGTTGGTAAATCACAACCACGTATTGCTTAATGGCCGCAAAATGGATATTCCATCTTGTCTGCTTAAGGCTGGTGATGTTGTAGAGATTAGAGAAAAGAGTCGTAGCCTTGAGGTAGTAAATCGCGACATCGGCAAAGGCCGTCGCTTCCCTTGGCTTGATATCGATAACAAAAGCTACAAAGGTACTTTCCTTAACTATCCTGAGCGTTCAGAAATCCCTGAGAATATCAAGGAGAACCTCATTGTGGAATTGTACTCCAAGTAATCATGAAACTGCCACCTTGGATTCGCTTTTGCGAATCCAAGGCTTATTTTATTCGTCGATCCAACGAAAGGACATCCATATATGGCTCTGCTGAATTTTCAAATGCCCGAAAAAGTAGTCCTCGAAAAAGATAATGACTTTTTCGGACGCTTTCAGGTTCGCCCATTAGAGCGTGGCTATGGTATTACCATGGGTAATGCCTTGCGTCGCGTTTTGTTGTCTTCACTTGAAGGCCACGCAATTACTTCAATCAAAATTCCTGGTGTAGATCATGAATTCTCCACTGTTTCAGGTGTGGTTGAAGATGTATC
Source organism: Bacteroidia bacterium (assembly GCA_045106685.1). Classification (GTDB taxonomy): domain Bacteria; phylum Bacteroidota; class Bacteroidia; order J057; family J057; genus JAUIGE01. The sequence continues at coordinate 8,887 of JBGCFB010000362.1, forward strand.
TGAAATTATTCTTAACCTAAAAGGTGTTCGCCTTAAAGAGGTTATTGATGATGCAGATAACAAAATCTTTGTTTCTGTTCGTGGAAAGGAAGTGTTTACTGCAGGCGATATTGCCTCAAACACTAACTCTTACGAAGTTACTAATCCTGATCACGTAATCGCTAATCTTGATCCAAAGACTCAATTTGATATTGAGCTTACTATTGGAAAAGGACGTGGATATGTTCCAGCTGAGGAAAACAAGAACGGGAATGCTCCTATAGGAGAAATTGCTATTGACTCGATTTTTACTCCAATTCGCAATGTTAGCTACCATGTAGATGACTACCGTATTGAGCAAAAAACTGACTATGAGCAACTTGAGATTAAAGTAGAAACTGACGGTACTGTAGATGCTGAGGCTGCTTTGAAAGAAAGCGCAAACATCTTGATGCGTCACTTGATGCTCTTCTCTGATGAGAAAATCGCTCTTGCTTCTGAAGAGCCTGAGAAGAAGGATGAGCTTGATGAGACATTCATCCAAATGCGTAAACTTCTTAAGACACCTCTTGCTGAACTAGATCTTTCAGTTCGTGCATTTAACTGTCTTAAGGCTGCTGATATCAAGAGTCTTGGTGACCTTGTATCATACAATATCGCTGACCTTCTTAAATTCAGAAACTTCGGTAAGAAGTCTCTCACAGAGCTCGAAGAGCTTGTCGCTGAGAAAAGCTTGACTTTCGGAATGGAAGTATCGAAGTACAGACTAGAAGAAGAATAAACAACATCATTGAGGTATCAAGCTGGAAAAGCTTGATACCTCAATTTATTTACCCTACCATTTCCCAAAGGACTATGACCCCTCATATCGAGTGGAATGCCTTTGGCATGGCGCAAACGCTATAAAAATGAGACACGGAAAAAAATTCAACCACCTCGGTCGTAAAACGGCCCACCGTAAGGCTATGCTTGCCAACATGGCTAGCTCCCTTATTATTCACAAGCGTATTCGTACAACTGTAGCAAAGGCAAAAGCCTTACGTAAGTTTATTGAGCCGCTTGTAACCAAGTCTAAGAACGACACAACACACAACCGTAGAGTTGTATTCTCTTACCTTCGCGATAAAGAAGCAATGAAGGAGCTTTTTGGCCCTGTTGCTTCAGCAGTAGCGAATCGTCCAGGAGGTTATACTCGTATTCTAAAAATTGGTAATCGTGCCGGCGATAACGCTGAGATGGCCATGATGGAATTCGTAGACTTTAACGAATTAGCTCCAGGCAAGGTAGGCGGAGAAGGTAGTGGCAAGAGCCGTCGCCGTCGCCGTGGTAAGAAGAAAGCTACAGGCGCAGCTGAATCTACAGCCGCTGCTGCTACTACAGAAGCTCCTTCAGTAATGGAAAAAGTTGCAGACGTAGCTAGTGATGTTAAAGAAGCAGTTGAAGACGTTGTAGAGGACGTAGTTGATAAAGTAGAGGATGTTGTAGAAGACGTTGCTGATGCTGTTGAAGACGCAGTAGAGGATATCGTCGGAGATGATGATGACAAAGAAAAAGACGCTTAAGGCACTTTTAATTTATATTGAAACCTCCAAATCTGTTTATCAGGTTTGGAGGTTTTTTGATTTAATAGCTTTCAGTTGATACATAGCCCTTGAAAACACAGAATTGGCTAACTTACTAGGCCATACCTCATTTCTCAGCCTGTATTTATGCCTCAATCTAATACCCGCCGGTTAGCCGCTGTTATGTTTACCGATATAGTAGGCTATACCGCGTTGATGCAGTCAGATGAGCAATTTGCAGCTACCTTAAGAAAGGTTCATCGACAAGAGTTCAGCCGCTGCCACAATGAATTCAATGGCGAAATATTACACTACTTCGGTGATGGGACTTTGAGTGTTTTTGAAAGCGCTGTCCAAGCGGTTGAATGTGCTATTGCTATCCAGAAATCCCTCACTGCAGATCCGAAGGTGCCTTTACGAATAGGTATCCATCTTGGTGATATTGTTTTTGATGAGATAGAAGTGTTTGGTGACGGCGTCAATGTCGCTTCACGTATTGAGAATGTGGGAGTCGCAGGTGGGGTTTTGATTTCCAGTAAGGTTAATGATGAGCTTCGTAATCAAACACATATACAGACGAGCTCTTTAGGCCACTTCCATTTCAAGAATGTACGCAAGGCTATTGAGGTTTTTGCTGTTGAAAATGAAGGCGTTAAAGTGCCAGCTCGTTCAGAGTTAAAGGAAAAGCCCACTGAATACACCAGGTCTATAGCTGTTCTTCCTTTCGTGAACATGAGTTCGAATAAGGAAAATGAGTATTTCAGCGATGGAATGACGGAGGAAATTATCAATGCCTTGACAAAAATTAGAGGCTTAAGAGTCACCTCCAGAACTTCTTCTTTCTTTTTCAAAAACAAAAATATCCCCATTCAGCAAATCGGCAAGGAGCTCAATGTCTCCACGATACTGGAAGGAAGCATACGCCTTGCAGGCGATCAATTACGAATTACTGCACAGTTAATAGATGTTAGTGATGATTACCATTTCTGGTCTGAAACATTCGACCGGTCATTGAAAGATGTTTTCGCCGTTCAGGATGAAATCAGCTTGCTGATTGCAGATCGCTTGCGAGAGCATGTTGGGCATTTTGAGATTGAAGACCAGCTTGTCGTTGAGCCTGACATTTCTGTAAATGCATACACTCAGTATTTAAGAGGAAGGTTCCATGTTTTGAAAATGTCCAAACCCGACCTTGAAAAAGGAATGGATTTATTTCAAAACATCATTGCATCTCAACCTCAATTTGCGCTTGCACATTTGGGGATGCATTTGGGGTATTCTTTACTTGGAATGGTAGGCTTGATGAGTGCTGAAGAAGCTTTCGTGAAAGGCGATGTTTTTTTGAAAAAAGCAATTTCAATCGATGCTAACCTTCCCGAGTGCCAACTTCACCTTTCGTATAAGGCTTTTTTACAAGAATGGGATTTCTCAAAATCGTACAAACACCTACAGCGGTCATTTGAAATAAGGACGATGGCTGAGTACTACCCGTCGATGGCTTCCATATTGGTGGCAGAGCGGAAGTTTAAAGCAGCACACCAATATATTGATACAGCACTTCAGCTCGACCCTTTTTCAGAAATTCATCATCACCTTAAAGGGTTCATTTTCTATTGCCAGGAACAGTATCGTGAGGCAATTAGATATTTCGATAAAGCTATTCAACTTAAACCTGAATTCCTTCCTCCTTCATTTTATAAAGGGCAGGCACTTTTACTCCAAGACAAAGCAGTAGAGGCATTGGAGTGTTATCAAGCGCTACCTCACTATGTTGGAAGCATTACGCTAACAGGATACCTTACGATGGCGTATGCTGCGCTCAATGATAAAAAGAGCACCGTTGCAGGGATTGCTAAATTGGAGGATGCGCTAATGTCTTCAGATTCCGGAGGCGCAAGGAATGCATTGATATCGGTATATGCTGTTTTGGGTGAATATGAGAAAGCGCTAGACTATTTGGAAAAAGCGGTAACGCTGCGTAATCCGATGATGGTTTATATCTATAGCGAACCTCTTTGGAAAAAGCTGCACAATTATCCTCGTTTTCAAAGCCTCCTTAAACGTGTGATTGGAGAGACAACGGATTTTGAACTATCTGGAAGCAGATACAGGAAACCACTTCTGGATGAAAACTCAATCGAGCAATATAGGAAGCAGTTAACCGAATTGATGGACCTTGAAAAGCCGTTTCTTAATCCAACATTGACGTTAAGGGACTTAGCAGACATCATGAATATTCCAGCAAATCATTTATCGCAATTACTCAATGAAGGCTTTGATAAAAACTTTGCGGAATATGTGAATGCTTATCGTTTAGAAGCTTTTAAAGAAAAAGTAGCCGACCCTAAATTGCGCCACCTGACCATTCTGGCACTGGCATTTGAAAGTGGTTTTAATTCTAAAACAGTGTTCAATACCTTTTTTAAGAAAACAATGAGCATGACCCCAAAAGCTTATTGGAAAACAGTAATAGGTTCTGATTCATAAATCAGAACGATTGGGGAATAATGCAAACATACTTTTAGGTTATGAAAATGAAAGCCATCATAACCACCAGATACGGAGCTCCCGATGTGTTGCAGCTTCGTGAAGTTGAAGTGCCTAATCCCAAGGATAATGAAGTATTGATTCGCATCCATGCTTCTCCTGTAACTGCGGCGGATACCATGATGCGTAAAGGCAAGCCATATTTTGGTAGGCTTTTTATTGGCTTAACGAAGCCCAAGAACCCAATACCAGGAACAGGAATTGCCGGAGTTGTGCAAGAAATAGGGAAGGATGTTACGCTATTTCAAACAGGCGATGAAGTCTTTGGTGAAATAGTACTGGGACCTGGAACTAATGCGGAATACGTGTGTGTACCCCAGGATGGCGTTTTAGCTAAAAAACCTTCCAATATTACATTTGAAGAAGCTTCCACCGTAAGCGATGGTGCCTTAACATCCATTTGCTTTTTGAAAGATATCGCAGACGTTAAGCCAGGCCAGAAGGTGCTTATTAATGGCGCCTCAGGAAGCCTTGGAACTACTGCTGTGCAGTTAGCCAAGTCTTTGGGAGCAGAAGTCACGGGAGTATGTAGTACCTCCAATCTTGCGATGGTAAAAGAATTAGGTGCAGATTATGTGATCGATTATACTCAGGAAGATTTTACCCGGAAGGAAAATATGTATGATGTCATCTATGATACCGTAGGGAAATCTTCTTTTTCGAAATGCAAAAATGCGCTTACGATGCAGGGTAAATACGTCTCGCCCGTTCTGAGTTTGCCTTTGCTCTTTCAGGTGATGTGGACGGCTTATTTTGGTTTGAAAAAAGCCAGTTTTTCTGCTACAGGCCTCCGCCCAATTCCAGAATTACGAGCGTACTTGAAGGAGCTTCAGGTCCAGTTAACAAACGGTTCATTAAGATTGATAATCGATAAGCGCTACAATCTTGACCAGGCGGAAAAAGCTCATGCGTATGTCGACAAGGGCCATAAAAAGGGGAATGTGGTATTGATTATGGGATAAACCGATTTTTATTGCGGAGCCACAAGATCATAGTAGAGCCACAAAATTTTGTGGCTCTACTATGATTCGTTCAAATTCCAGTCGTAATCCAAAAATGAAATTTTCGCATCGGCGGCGATTTTTACATCTGTAAATCGCTGGATGTATTCGACCAGGGTTCCCTGAGTTTTGAAGTCTCCACCATACCAGGTGAATATCTTGGAAAGCTGAAGGTGATTAGGCGAAATGATATTTCTGCTTTTATCACTAAGCCATGCTTTCATTTGCTCATCAAGCTGAGCATCGAGCTTTGCAGCTGTAAAGGCCTCCGCCCTTAAGGGTGGGCACGAAACAGAAGCACAATTAAGTGCTGCATGGATACGCGCATCATCATAATTTTTGCGCAAAATACCCTGCTCAATATTATCCAGACTCATTTCCTTACCTCCAAGCGTAAACCACTTCTTGGCCCAAATCGTCGAGACAGTAGGAACCGCAATCGTACTACTTAAATCTTTGATGCTTTTAAGCGGATAGTTGTCGATAATCAACTTGACCGTAAAGGCATTATATGCATTGATCCAGTAAGCCTTCGTCGCGTTTTTGCTCCAGGTCTTCGCAGGAACATTTTCTGAAAGGTGCTTCAAATAGCTTTCTAGTGTCGCTTTTTCGGCAATAAAGCCTTTATAATTTACGCCTTTGTCACTGACATGCTTCTTAAGCAAAGTGTTCCATGTGCTGTGGTCCGCCTTGGGGCCTACTTGCGCCATCGCGGCCGGTTGACCGCACGCGCTAAGGACAAAGAGTATGAATACGATTATGATCTTTTGCATGATGGTTTACACGCTGCTCGTCTATTAATGTTTGCAAAGGGGCCGACAGTAGTGCCGACGGATTTTATTTCTGGTTTCCCATTCGCTACTCTCGCATGGGTTTCTAAAAAGATCATTCCCCCAACTCGCCTTAAAAATTCGCGCAACGCACATTGCCATTCCGACCCTTGCCTCGGCGACAGCCGACAAGGTCGGCATGGCCAAATTTGAACGCAAGGCCAAATTCCAGAATGCCCGCGCTGTTGCTGCGCAGGCCAGTGTAGTCAAACTGGTAGCTGACGGAAGCGCGAACAGCCGTTCCCGTCTTTAGAGGCTGCTGAAAAGCAAAGTACATACTAACTCCATTGGTGGCCTGGCGGGTTCCGTCAAACAGATCCAGGACGGCACGTGCTGAGTCAAGCCTCGGCTTGGTAAGTCCTGCAAAGTGCCACATGCCGCCAAAGGCGACTTCATGGCCTGAGCCTGAGCTATATTGAGCCATCAGCCCACCGTCAAAAGTGCGGTACATATAGCCGCGCGTTACGCCAAAGCTGCGCTGTTGCTCATACTTGAATGTAGGCGAAATCGTAAGTGGAATTTTTAATCCCAATTTTCTCCCCAATTCCATCGAACCATGCACCGTCCAGCGAACGCCGATGGTATCGTTCAATAAGCCAATGGATGGGTTGATGCGCGCCAGGTTATTGGCTGCGATGCCAAGACGGATAAAGTTGTCATCTGCCGAGGTGAATTCTACAAGACCTCCTGCGTCCACATCCCAATAGCTGCCTTGAAGCATATCGACTCCTGCCAGGCTCGAACTACTTCCCTGCACCAAACCATAGATCGGGTTATATTGACTTGAAAAAGTGAATCCATTCAGGTCGAGGCTGGTAATATTATAGGTCGTACGTACTCCCAGGCTGAAGTCAAACTTCTGTCCGTAGCGATTTCCATCTCTGCAATCCTGGGTTTTCCAGGCATAACCTGCGCCGAATTTTTGCCAGCGATAAGGCCCAGGCCCGAATTGACGGTCGACCGCCAGTAAGCTGAAGCCACTATGGTTTGCTTCGGAGCTCGCTGCTATAGCCTGACTGGTGAAGTAGCTGGGACTACCTCCAATACCGGCCCACTGGACACGATAGTTGGTGTAGATATTGGTGCCGTATTCGTAGCCGGAATAAGCGGGATTGAGGTAAATTTTATTTGCAAAAAACTGCGTGAATGCAAGGTCTTGTGCAGATAGCTTCCCCATTCCCATAAGCAGGAAAGCGCACAGTATAAATCGGAAGGTAGAAGTGTATTGCATGTCTTGGGGTTTGTGAAAAATAATGAGTGGTTGGTTTTAATGTTGTTTGGATATCCCCACTTCTCCAATCGCTAATCGTCATTCTGCAATCTGCAATGGTTTTGCACACGTAGCGGATTGACGATTGCAGATTAGCGATTTCAAATTGCAGAAGGTTTTATGCTAATAGCCAGAAATCATCTAATCAAGGTCAACGTTCCTTCTTTTTTCTCTCTCCAGATAGTGCCATCGAGAAAGCGGGCGCGGTGTATTTTCCAGACAAACACATTGCCGTTCACGCGAACACCATTCACGCTGCCGTCCCAGCCTTCGGCCGGTGAGCCTCCATCCGTGAGCGCAGTCGATTCCCAGACAAGATTCCCCCAATGGTTATATACGGCGATATGGTACTCCATAAGCCCTACTCCTTTTGGAAGGAAAATGGCATCTTCACCTTGTCCAATGTCAGGAGCAAAAGCATTGGGTATAAAGAGCGTACCAATCGCTTCTGGAATAACAATTTGCTGCGTGGTGTCAGCGCAACCATTACTGAGGGTCGTGATAAAGGTGACGACATAACTTCCGTTCTCAGCGTATTGATGAACCGGGTTTTGCTCCGTGCTGGTTTCGCCATCGCCAAAGTCCCAAAGGAACAGTGTGCCCGGTACTGGTGATTCATCTTTAAAGCGAAGTTGCAGGGTGGGATTTCCTGGGAAAAGGTCTCCGTAAGTGAAGCCTGCAACTGGAGTTGAGAAGACTTCTACCGCTTGCTTTGCAATCGTATCGCGACAAGATCCGTCGTATCCGATCACAAGGGAGACGGTGTACAGCCCTGGCTCGGTATATACATGAACCGGGTTTTCCTCTACCGATATTTGCCCATCACCGAATAACCAATACCACTCTGTTGCACTGGTCGATAGATTGCGGAACTGGACGGGCAAAGGCGCACAACCCTGAGCATTAGCCACCTCAAAATCGGCGCGTGGACGCGGATATGGAATGATTTCAGAGAAAGTATCCGAACAGCCAAAAGCATTTGTCACGATCAGGAGCACTTCGTAGGTTCCTTCTTCCGGGTAAATGTGCGTTGGAGCAAAATCCGTCGAGGTCTGGCCGTTCCCAAATTCCCAAAGGAAGCTTGTTCCGCTGTTTATTCGGGTACTGAGATTCGTGAAAATAACCTCTACAGGTTCGGTACAAATATTTCCTCGAGACACAAAACTAAATGCTGCTTCAGGGATAACTTCCGCGTCGATTTCTACTTCGAATTCATCAAAGCAAAAGCCCTGATTATCCGCAATAAGCTTAGCGGTAAAGGTCTGACGACTTTGGCCCTGATAGACGTGTGACACATTCGGGCCTTGGGCGGTCGTGCCATCTCCAAAGTCCCAGGTAAGACCCGTGTAATCGAGCGAGGCACTATTGAAGGTGACAGCAAGTTCGTAACAGCCTTCTGTTGGGGTAGCGTTAAATACAGCTGTAGGCTGAGGAATCACGACGACAGGCTTGCTTGCAGTATCGCGGCAGGTGGCCGGATTTTCTACAATCATACTCACCATATAATCGCCAGTAGCGGTATAGCTGTGGCTCGGACTACGTGTATTCGCCGGACTGCTTCCATCATCCCAATCCCAGATATAGCGCGAGATATTGGTGCTGCTGGTACTGAGGTTTTGGGTAGAAACAGGCGCAGGCGTTCCACATAGACTATCGGGTGTTATACTAAAGTCGGCAACAGGCGCACTAAATATGGTTACGCGTTGTCGGGCGGTATCAAAGCAAAAATTGCCAAAGTCCATTGCGAGCGTAGCGATAAAGCTGGTATCGTTGAAGCCGGTCTGATACGTATGACGGAAAGGGAATCGCGGACTTAGATCGAGTGAGCCATCGCCCAGATAGAGGTCTACATTTGTGAAGGTAGTGCTGGGGCTGAGGTTGTCGATTTCTACCAATAGCGGCCCGCAGCCCTGACTCGTGCTTACGCTCAACTGAGCATCAGGCTGAGGAAATACCCAGACCTGCTCTTCCGTGGTGTCAGCACAACCAAATGCGTTCTCCGCGATAAGCGAAACAGTGAATTGTCCCGCCTGATTGTAAACATGGCTTGGACTTGTAGTGATGCTGGTGTTTGTATCGCCAAAGTCCCACTGGTAACCCAGCGCGCCAGCACCTTGTGAATTGTTGAGGAAAAGCAATGAAGCGGCCGTTCCACACAAGCTATCCGTCCGCGGACGGAAGGCTGCCGTCGGTACCGGGAATACTCGAATATTGGCGGTGGTGTCGGCCTGACATATGCCATCGTCGACGACGAGACTCATTGTGAAGTTTCCACTTCGCGTGTAGCGATGCAGCGGCAAGCGCAAGACACTGCTATTTCCATCGCCAAAGTCCCAGGCATAGGCCCTCGCCCCAGGGGCAAGCCCTGTCACCTGTACATCGAGTGGCGGACAACCAGAAGTGTCGGATAACTGAAACGTAACCGACGGTTTTGGCAGTACGCGAATAGTCGTCGAATCGGTAGCCGGACAGCCATTCGTTACGGTCTGGGCGCGCACATGAATGCGGTACAAGCCAGGCGTATTATAGCTGACCTGAGGGCTGGTCTGAATGCTGGTATTACCATTGTCAAGATCCCAGCGGTAGGCGATTGTATTGCCACTGAATGCAGAGTCACTGAGCGTAACTGTCTGGCCTGGACAAACGACCGTATCGCGTGGCGTTATGCGCACATTGGGAATCGGAAATACGGTAATAACGATGGTGCCAGTATCATAACTACAACCATTGTCCACGAAGTGCTGCACCAAATATGTTCCAGGTCGTGTGTATACATGCTGGATCGTATCGAGCTGAGAACTCGTGCCGTCACCCAGGTCAAAACTTCTATTTGGAGCGCCACTTAAGCTTACAAAATTTACAGTAAGCGGAGGACAGCCTCTCGTAACATCGGTATTGAAAAATGGGTCGACCGTGTTGGGAAATACCGTGATGATATGCTCGGCGGTATCTACGCCACAAGCGTTTTTCGCGATTAGGCGGATCGTGTAGGTCGTAGATGTAGGGCCGACGTATGTGAAACAGCGATTTGGAGGAATACTATCATTTGACCAAAATACTCCATCTACATACCACTCATAAGTCGTCGGACTGCCTGTGCTGATGTTCGTCCAGTTAGGGCAGAATGGTGAACAACCCTGGCTCACATCTGGACCAAAGGTTACTATTGGCACAGGTCTGACCACAACGCTATCAATATAGGTTACGGTATCACAACTGTTGCTTATGGTTAGGCTGATATAGTATGTCGTGTCTATTGAGCCTTGTTCAAAGAATACGCGTGGCGTAACGGGGCCAGCTATCTGCCCATTTCCAAGACTATCTTTTCCTCCTCCAAAATCCCAAATGTAGCTTCCATCGGCAGGTACGCTCGTGTCTGTGAAGTCAACGACGATGCCGTTAAAGCCAGGAAGGATATTGTAGATTGAACAGGCAGTGTCGGGGTTTGTGATAAATGAAGGTCTTGGAGCTTCTGAAACATAGAGGCTGGCGTCGGTCGTGTCTCTACAGCCTGCGCTATTGGCGACCACCAATGTGATAGTGTACACGCCAGTATCGCCATACGCGTATCGAGGCGTAGGTAAAATCGACGTGTCGGTATTGGTACCCATCACACCGAAGTCCCAGTGATAAGCCGCAATACCAATACTCGGCGAACTGAACGCGATTGAATCATTTTTACAGACGAGCGGCGGAACACTTAATAAAGCAACTGGTGGATCAAACACATCCAAGCTGCGTTGCGCCATGCTGGTACACAGAGTGATCGGATCTGTGTAGGTATAGGTTAATGTATAATTGCCAGCAGCGAGCGATCTTGGGTTGATTTCTCCGGTTGCTCCATCCACGATGCCCGGACCAGACCATGTTCCACCCGTAGGGCTAAAGCCTGTAAGCAAGACATTGAGTCCGTTGGTGCAAAGTGTAAGCGGAGGCCCGGTTACCACGGTCGGCGTATCTGACACGGTGATGATCAGGGTGTCGGATTGCTGGCAGGAGGTATTGGCAAAAACGGTGTATATAAATATGTTTGCACCGGTGCTGCCGAGTAGCGGATCAAACTGATCCGCTGCGCTGAATCCAGGACTGGCACTCGTCCAAATACCTCCTACAGGAACGGCGGTGAGCGTAATGATAGCTTCATTTCTACAAAGCGTATCATCAGCCATTGTCTGAGGAACGGTAGGAGGGACGACGCTGATTTGAAGCGAGTCCACACTCACACAGCCATTGCTATCAGCGAACGTATAGTAGACCATTGCGGTCATATTGGCACCGATACAAGATGGTACCACGACTCCGTTTGCAGCAATGCATGGACCTGACCAGCTTCCTCCCAGCGGTAGCCCGGAAGGGATTTGTTGAGGATCATTTGTCAAACAAAAAAGCGTATCAAAACCGGCGTCTACAGGTGTAGGTTCGTCGATGATAAGCGTGCGAAGTCCTTCGCTTGTACAGTTTGCTGCATTGGTAAAGGTGTAGGTCAGCGTGTAATTACCCGCCGTAAGACCTCTCGGATCAACTTCACCAGTTATGCCATTCACGATGCCAGTTCCTGACCAGGTTCCACCAGCGGGCGAATATCCTGTGAGTAAAAATGAGGTGTCATTATTACAGGCCTGAACGGGCGGACCCGCCATTACTACGGTGGTATCATCCACGGTGAGGTAAAGCGTGTCGGATTGTTCGCAGGAGGTGTTTTTGAAAATGGTATAAATAAATTCGTTTTGCCCTAAGTTTCCTGAAAGCGGCTCGAACTGAGCTGGAGCCATAAAGCCAGGGCTTGTACTGGTCCAAACGCCCATCGCTGGATTAGCCATAAGATTGATCACGGCATCGTTTCTACACAAGGTGTCGTCCGGCATCGTCTGCGGCGTAGCGGCCGGCACTACCGATATCGTAAGCGAATCGATGCTCACGCACCCGTTTCCATCGACAAAGGTATAGAAGGCAGTTGTCTGCATATTCGGTCCAATACAGGAAGGAATGACTTCACCTGTTGCTGAAACACAGTTGCCAGACCAGGTTCCTCCGGCTATGCTTGGCGGGAAGAGTTGTTGCGGATCTGTGGTAAAACAGAAGGTTGTATCGGGGCCTGCGTCGATGGGGGTTGGGTCTACGATGGTGAGCTGGCGCTTAACGCGGCTTTCGCAGCCTGCAGCATTTTCGAAGATATACGTCAGCTCATATATATTGGCAGTTAAGCTTGAAGGGTCGATTTGTCCCAAAGAATCATTCACGACTCCGGGCCCAATCCATCGCCCGCCCGTCGGGCTGTAGCCCGTCAAAGCAAATATCGCAGCATTGCTACAAGCTTGTACAGGAGGGCCGGCCACAAGACTTGTCGTATCCAATATGGTCAGAATAAGTGTATCCGTTTGTTCGCATGATCCATTTTTGAAAATGGTGTATGTCAATATATTGGGGCCTGTATTCCCCAACAGTGGATCGAAAAGATCAGGAGCGACAAAGCCAGGACTCATGCTTTCCCAAATGCCACCAACCGGACTAGCAATCAGATTGACCACCGCAGCATTTCGGCAGAGTGTATCGTCCGGCATCGTCTGCGCCGTATCCGGCTCAACTACGGTTAGAATAAGTGAGTCCAAGTCCACACAGCCATTGACATCCGTAAAGGTGTAATACATGGTGGCCTGTGTATCGGGCAGTAAACAAAGTGGCACGATCATGCCTGCACTATCGACGCAGTTTCCTGTCCAGCGGCCACCTGTCTGACTAAGTGGTATGAGTTGCTGTGCCTGGGAGGTCAAACAGAAGGTTGTGTCAAGCCCAGCATTCACTACTGGAAGCGGATGTATCGTAACCTGTGTAGAGTCTATATTTTCGCAGGTAGAAACACTGTCACGGTATTGATAATAAATAGTAAAAGTGCCCACAAAGTCAGGATAGAGCGTGTCCTTGACGATAAGGCCAGCCACATTACTGAAGAATGTTCCTCCAGCGGGCGTTCCTGTAAGCGCAACAGCAGTATCACCAAAGCAGCGCTCAAAAACAGGCGGTGCAAGTACGAGTGGCAAGGTGTCTACAAACGCAAAGACGGTGTCATTCACTGCCGGGCAGCCTTGCTCTGTAAAGGTATAGATGAGTTCATAGCTCCCGTTTTGGGTACTGAAAAAATTGCCCAAACTATCCACCACGGAAGAATCACTTGACCAGATTCCGCCGACAGGCAATGGACTTAAACTTACAGTGTCATCGCCTGCGCAGAGTCGAATATCAGGCCCAGCCTGAAGGATGGGTAAGTCGCGGAGGATAAATTCAGTAAAGACTGTGCGCGTTCCGCATCGATTGGTGGCGGATACTTCGATCCGGTTGAGGGAATCACTGAAAGTTACGAAAGCAGGGTTTTGACCTGAAAAGCTTCCCGGATTTCCTCCTGTAAATTGCCACAGAACTTGCGACAGCGAATCATTATTTATTTCAAAAAGTGCCTGTGGTCTGAAGCGTACAGGCCCACAGCTATCAGGAAATGCCTGGAGGTCAATTTCAGGAATCGCTGCGATTTCGACCGTGTCGAGCCATATGTCGAAGCCGCACGGATTATCGACACGCAGTTGCACGATGTGCCTTCCCACGCCGATAAAGCGGATGCTCGCATCCTCGGAATCTCGATCTGTTCCATTGATGAAATAGGAGCCTCCTCCTGGCGGACTGGTAACGGACCATCGAGAGGTAAGCCGTCGTTTGGAGTAACTTAAATTGGTGTAATCAACATCGAGCGAATCACAGCCGAGTGAGTCGGAAGCAACGGCCAGCGCGGTAGGTGGTTCCAGGACTTCAACCGTTGCGGTAGTCATATCGTCGCCGCAACGATTCGCGAGGTTTTGTACAAACAATGTCACCACATAAATACCTGTATCAGAATAAAGGTGAACCGGATTTCGGGCTGTGGAGGTGTTATTAACGCCACTGGCAGGATCACCAAAATCCCAGCGGAAACGGCTAAAGCTAGGACTGCTGGGGAATGAAGTATTGGTGAAACGCACGAGCGGATTCGGCATGCAGGCAATCTGCGGATTGACTGTAAAGTTCGCACGAGGCTTGGATTCGATGGTCACCTGGACTGTGGTGCGGTGCGTAAAGCAGGTATTGCTGGCTTGCAGCTCGACGAAGAACAGTGTTCCATTCGGGCCGATATTTGTGCTGTTGAGATTGTATACATACTTCTGGCCGCTGGTGTCATTAGCTCTGATGATCGTGCCATCGTCGAAGTCCCACTGGAAGTAATCTACCGGACCTCGGTTGGGGTCAGAGCGGTTTTGTAAACAGACTGTATCGCCTTCACAGAAGGTCGGCCCGTTGAGCAGGTCAACATCGGCTATCGGATCAGTGAAGAAGTCTATTTCCTGCCGAAAAACGGCGCACGGCCTTCCTGGTGAGGTGACTTTGAGCCTGTAGCGCCCAAAATTGGTATAGATGTGCGTGACAGTGTCACTTGTGGTGATAACGTTCGGACTGCCATCTCCAAAGTCCCACTCAAAAGGCGCAAGGCCCATATTGGTAATCAACGTATCGATCACAAAAAGCGCGTTGAAGGTGGCTGTATCGGTGAGATTTCTTCGGCAGCCATTGAAGGTTCCTATGATCGCTATTTCGGGGGAGGCGAGAAGACAAAGCTGCTGAATCATCGTACAGGTCGCCCCGTTGGTGTCAGTCACCGTGAGCGAAACATTGTAACAGGTGTCATTGCGGTAGTATGGATACTGGTGATCCACCGTGTCCTGAATACTGATGCTACCGTCACCAAAGCTCCAGCGATATTGGGTGATATTGGCAGGATTGCCCGACGGTGAAAAGGTGATAGGATCACCGGCACAGGTAGGACTCGTTAAGGAAAAGGTAAACGTTGAGTCACATTGTGCAAAGACGTTTTGACCCCAAAAAACAAAGATAAAAGGGAGGAGACGGGTAAAGAAATGCTTCATCCGATCGGTGGTTGTGAGTAAAACAAGGACGAAAAAAGGAACTATTGAGCAGCCTCAAATGTAGGCAAAAGTCCTGTTTAGGCAATATTATTAGCATGTGAAATATTACAGGGTCAAGGGAATCCTCTTTTTGCGCCAGGCCTTAAAAGGCCTGGCAATAATGCAAGTAGTTCAGGCTAAAGCCTGGAGAAAATTCCTGAAGCTTTAGCGCCTTTTGTTTTTACTATTGCAGGGCCATTTATGGCCCTGCACAAATGGCCTCCACCTTACTCCAGCTTCACCACCTTCATCCTATTCTCATACTTACCAGCCTTTACCACGATGACATAAACGCCGACCTGCCAGTCGTACCCAAGCGCGTAACGCATGCCATAATCCACCTGGAAATCCTGATGAATAACCCGGCCTGAAAGGTCATATACCGCAAGACGTGCAGGCTTAACCGATGCGTCAGGGCGCGTGAGAATGATGTCTGTGTACTCAGTGAATGGCGTAGGTAATACGCTCATATTCAGCGTCTCCGGCGTGAAAATGTTTTCGCAGCCATCCGGAACACCATCGTTATTGATGTCCTGGCGATCGTCGAAGCCGGGACAAATGTCTTGCTCATCACAGATGCCGTCGCCGTCGCTGTCGGGCACACGTAGCAAACGCGCATTGGCCCAGTCTGCCTGATCGCAAATCTGGCTTCCATCGCGTGATTGGGTGAGGAGGCGGAGGCTGTGCGCTCCACGAATATCGACCGACACAAATCGCGGCTCCAATCCCTTTTTCATCACAGGGCTTTCGTAGCGCAATTCACCATCGACGTATACCTCAAAATAGACATTCGCATCGTCGCAGGTGCGATCATCAATCCCGATGTAGGTATTGAACTGCACATATTCAGCATTGAGGTCAAATTCGATTTCTGCGTTTGCCCGCGTTCCGAGGCCTTTGGTGAACTGCTTGCCAGCAATCGTAATGATTTTGCCATCGCGAGGAGGCGCGTAGCCATTGGCGCGGTCACGTTCTACCGGTCCCTCGCCGTTGGTGGCTGATACCCAATCGAGGTCAGAAATAAAGTCGCCTTCACAATCGTCGCCCAAGGTGTTGATCCAGGCGGTAAGTACGTCGATATATGGCTGGTCAACGACGCGCTTGGATAGCGGAGGCATTTTGTTAAAATCGATACTCTTATCC
>JBGCFB010000363.1:0-18543 GCA_045106685.1 Bacteroidia bacterium
TGAATGAATAAACACCGCTTGCATTTGTAGTAGTAGTCTGACCGGTAGGGTTTCCATTTCCGTCAAGAAGTGTTACGGTTACATTAGGAATACCAGGCTCGCCTGCATCCTGAATACCGTCACCATTGCGATCTTCAAATACAACATCACCAAGTGAAGCATTGCGGTAGAAACCAGCATCGTTGCTTGGATCGTTTTGACCTTGTACGAGTGTGCGAACACCTGTACGGCCATTATTCACATTTGCGTCACTGTCTTTTGTATCATCACCACCCTGGTTACGAGGCGAAGGCTCATATCCGGCAGGCTTAACGAATTCTACAATGTAAGTACCAGGAGCAAGGTTTGTAAACTGGTACAATCCGTTTGCATCTGTTGTTGTAGTTTTTCCAGAAATAAGTTGGCCGCTTCCATTACGGAGACGAACTGTTACACCTTGGATAGGTGAATCATTTCCGTCCTGGATACCATTCGCATTCTTATCTTCAAATACGTAGTCACCAAGTGAAGCATTCGCGCGGAAGAATCCTGCATCGTTTGTAGGATTGTTCTCAGCAGACTCAAGTGTAATAACACCCGTACGGCCTGTTGTTGGATTTGCATCACTGTCCTTCGTGTCATCGCCACCCTGGTTAGCAGGTGCGTTTGAATAACCATTAGGCTTCACAAACTCGACGATGTAATCACCAGGAGTAAGACCAGTGAATGTGTAACCACCATTATTATTGGTAGAAGCAGTTTGGCCTGTTGGGGATCCGTTTCCGTCCAATAGACGAACAGTTACACCAGGAATACCTGGCTCGTTATTGTCCTGGATACCATTTGCATTGAGGTCTTCGAATACAAAGTCTCCAAGTGTAGCAGGACGATAGAATCCAGCATCATTCGTTGGATCGTTCTGTCCCTGTACGAGTGTGCGAACACCTGTACGTCCTGTTGTTGTGCTAGCATCGCTGTCCTTTGCATCATCAGCACCTTGGTTTACCGGGCTTGGTAAGTAACCATTTGGTGAAACAAATTCTACGATGTAGCTACCAGGAGCAAGGTTCGCGAACTGGTAGAATCCAGCACTATTTGTAGTTGTGCTTCTTCCAGTTGCCTGACCGTTTCCATCAAGTAAGTTAACACGCACACCCTGAATAGGAGTATCGCCTGCATCCTGAATACCGTCAGCATTTTTATCTTCAAATACGAAATCACCAAGTGAGGCATTGCTCAAGAAGTAACCCGCATCATTTGTAATATCATTTTCGCCAGACTCAAGATTAATAATGTTTGTCTGACCATTAGAAGGAGCAGCATCACTGTCCTTTGTGTCATCACCACCCTGGTTTGCAGGAGAAGGTGAGTATCCATTTGGAGTAACAAAGTCTACGATGTAATCACCAGGAGTAAGTCCAGTGAATGAATATGCTCCAGAACCATTAGTAGTGGTTGTCTGACCGGTTGTATTTCCGTTTCCGTCAAGCAACACAACTGTTACACCAGAAATACCTGGCTCGCCAGCATCCTGAACACCATCAGCATCGCGGTCTTCAAACACCAAATCACCAAGTGACACTGGGCGGTAGAAGCCTGCATCATTGGTTGGGTCATTCTGACCTGTTACGATAGTACGAATGCCTGTACGTCCGTTGGTTGTGTTTGCATCACTATCGGTTGCATCGTTTCCACCCTGGTTGGCAGGAGAAGCAATAAAGCCATTAGGTGCTACAAACTCTACACGGTATGTGCCAGGAGCAAGATTGGTAAAGTTGTAGATACCGTTTGCATTAGTCGTTGTGGTGCTTCCAGTTGGAGAACCATTTCCATTAAGCAAGCGAACAGTTACTCCTTGAATACCTGGCTCGCCAGCTTCCTGAATACCATTTGCATTTTTGTCTTCCCAAACAAAATTACCCAAACGAGCAGTGCTCTGGAAGAATCCAGCATCTACAGTAGGATCATTTTCACCAGACTCAAGATCAACAACAGCTGTTCTTCCATTGCTTACAGAAGCATCACTGTCTTTTGCGTCATCGCCTCCTTGATCAGAAGGTGATGCTGTATATCCGCTTGGTGCTGAGAATTCAACAATGTAATCACCAGGTGTAAGGTTTGTAAATGAATAGTTTCCGTTACCGTTGGTTGTAGTAGACTGACCAGTTGGCTGACCAGCTCCTGTTAGTAAGGTAACAGTTACACCAGCAATTCCCGGCTCATTTGCATCCTGAACACCGTCGGCATCAAGGTCTTCAAACACGAGGTCACCTAGCGATGCAGGAACATAGAAACCAGCATCATTGGTTGGGTCATTCTGACCTGTCGTGAGGTTACGTACACCAGTACGACCTGTAGTAGCATTTGCATCACTATCAAGGGCATCGTTAGCTCCCTGATTTACAGGAGAAGGCTGATAGCCTGAAGGGCGAACAAATTCTACGATGTATGATCCAGGAGCAAGGTTTGTGAAGGCATAGATTCCGCTACCATTGGTAGTCGTAGTCTGACCAGTCGCTGTACCGTTTCCTCTTAGAAGACGAACAGTAACACCAGCGATACCTGGCTCACCAACATCCTGAATACCATTTGCATTTTTATCTTCAAAGACAAGATCACCTAGACGCGCTGTGCTTTGGTAGAAACCAGCGTCGTTAGAGTTGTCTGTCTCTCCTGATGTCAAGTTGATAACAGCAGTACGGCCGTTAGTAACACTTGCATCACTATCTTTTGTGTCATCTCCACCTGTGTTCACTGGTGAAGCAGTAAAGCCTGACGGCTTTGTAAATTGAACGATGTAGTTACCTGGTGTAAGATTCGTAAATGAATATGCACCGCTTGCATTTGTAGTTGTGGTCTGGCCTGTAGGCTGTCCACTTCCGTCAAGTAGTGTAACAGTTACACCTTGAATACCAGGCTCGCCAGCATCTTGAACACCGTCAGCATCGAGGTCTTCGAATACGAAATCTCCAAGGCTAGCAGGGCGGTAGTAACCGGCATCATTGGTTGGGTCATTTTCACCTGGAGCAAGTGTGATAGTTCCTGTGCGTCCATTTGCAGGATTTGCATCACTATCGGCTGCATCTTTTCCAGCAGTGTTGTTACGGATGGTACGCTGGTATCCAGATTTTGTGCCAAACAAGATCACATAATCTCCAGGACAAACACTTGGGAAAGAATAAAGTCCATTTGCATTTGAAGTAGTAGTAGCTACAAGGCCACCAGCATCTGGCACACCGTTGCCGTCGTTATCTTCAAACAAGCGAACAGTAACACCTGAGACCGCAGGGTCAGTGGCATCTTGAATACCGTTGTAGTTACGGTCTTCAAATACATAATCACCAAGGCTTCCACGAGCTTCGGTGTTTACACGAACAACGTCCGTATCAGTACATCCTTTAGCGTCAGTTACTGTTACAGTGTAGTTTGTTGAATTTGTAGGACTTACTGTTTTCGTAGCACCAGTTCCTAGTCCTTGATTCCAGCTATATGTATAAGCAGGAGTTCCGCTTGTTGCTGTAGCTGTAATCGTCGTAGACTCACCTGCACAAATTGTCTGGTCAGGACCAGCGTTTGCATTTGGCTTAGGATTAACCGTCACACGAACAACATCTGTATCAGTACAACCGCGTGCGTCGCGTACAGTAACTGTATAGTTTGTTGTAGCTGAAGGAGTAACTGTTTTATTGGCGCCTGTTCCTAGTCCCTGATTCCAAGTAAATGTATAAGGGGTAGTTCCACTAGTAGCAGAAGCTCCAAGTGTGGTGCTTTGTCCCAAACAGATTTCAACATCTGGTCCGGCATTCGCATTAGGCTTAGGATTAACTGTTACACGTACCTGATCCGTAGCAGTACAACCGTTTCCGTCTGTAAGAGTAACGGTATATGTTGTAGTAGCAGTTGGAGAAACAGATTTTGTTCTTCCTGTTCCAAGCCCTTGATTCCAAGAGTATGTATAAGGAGTAGAACCGTTTGTACCAGTAGCTGTTAGCGTTGTAGACTGACCTGAACAGATCGTTACATCGTTTCCAGCATTTACTGATGGACCACCATTAACAGTCATGGTCACTACATTCGAAATTCTCCAAGGACACTGTGTACCGCGACGTGAAAGACGACGGTATTGAGTAGTAGCAGTGATTGCTGGAGGATTGTAGTTTACACCAGTAGCTCCTGCAATACTTGCGAACGTGCCGCTTGTTCCAGTGCGCGATTGCCACTGATAAGTAACAGCTGTTCCAGCCCCTCCGCTTGCAGCAGTTCCTGTAATAGTGGCAGGGTTGAAACCTCCACAACTACTTTGGTTTGCTGCGATAGTTCCAGGGTTGGTAACATTTGTTATTACATTAACTCTCACCGCATCTGTGTCAGTACATCCTTTAGAGTCTGTTACTGTTACAGTATACGTTGTAGTTGATGTAGGAGAAACCGTTTTGCTATTACCTGCACCAAGGTTTTGGTTCCAGGAGTAAGAATACGGTGATGTTCCAGCAGATGCACTTGCAGTAATCGTTGTGCTTGAGCCAGAACAAATTGTTTTATCTGCACCCGCATTTGCAGTTGGGTTTGGATTAACAGTAACCTTTACCTGATCAGTAGCATTACAGCCATTGGCATCAGTGAGTGTTACCGTATAAGTAGTAGTAGTGGTTGGAGAAACTGTCTTGCTTGCTCCAGCACCAAGTCCTTGATTCCAGCTATAAGAATAAGGAGTACTACCATTTGAGCCACTTGCAGTAATTGTTGTGCTAGCTCCAGCACAAATCTGCTTGTCAGCTCCGGCGTTAACGCTTGGTCCACCGTTCACTGTCTTTGTGACGATGTTAGAAGCTTGCCAAGGACACTGTGTGCCTCGACGTGCCAGACGACGATATTGGCGTGTGGTAGTAATTGTGGTTGGGTTATAGCTTGCGTTGGTAGCACCGCTAATGTTTGCCCATCCTCCACTTGTTCCATTACGGAACTGCCATTGGTACAAAATAGTAGAACCAGAACCACCAGTAGCAGCAGTTCCAGTAATATTGGCAGGATCGAAACTGCCACAGCTACTTTGGTTTGCTGAAATAGTACCAGGGTTGGTTACATTATTAATGACGTTAACCCTTACGACATCAGTATCTGTACAATTATTACCATCTCTTACTGTGACGGTATAATTAGTAGTTGATGTTGGGCTAACAGTTTTGGAAGTACCGGTACCGAGACCGTTGTTCCATGTGTATGTATAAGGTGTGCTTCCTCCGCTTGAAGTTGCAGAAAGTGTTGTACTTGAACCAGAACAGATGGTTTTGTCAGCACCAGCATTCGCAGTTGGGTTAGCATTCACTGTCACTTTCATTACATCAGTATCTGTACAGCCTTTTGCATCTGTTACAGTTACAGTGTAGTTAGTAGTAGCAGTAGGGCTTACTGTTTTGTTGGCGCCAGCACCTAGCCCCTGATTCCAGGAGTATGTATAAGGCGATGTACCACCTGAGGCAGAAGCTGCGATAGCAACGCTTCCTCCCGAACAGATAGCCTTGTCAGGTCCCGCACTTGCGCTTGGGAAAGGATTGACTGTCTTCGTAATAGGACTAGACGTCTTCCAAGGGTTACAGGCATCCTTACGAGCCTGACGACGGTACTGACGAGTTTGGCTAATAGACCCAGGGTTATAGTCTTTGGCTGTAGCATTAGAAATAGTGACCCAGTTTCCTGCGGTACCATTACGGTATTGCCAACGGTAAGTAACTCCAGTGCCGAGATTAGTTCCTACAATGTTAGCAGGATTGAATGGACCACAATTTTCTTGATTGCCAGAAATTGTACCAGCGTTAGGCACATTGGCAGGACAACAATTATCACCCGATGCAGAGACACCAGTAATAATGTATGAATCTCCAGAAGGTGATCCTGAAGATGGAGACTCTACAGTAACTGCAACAGAAGAAGCTGATCCAGGAACATTGTTCAATGTTACTTCAACGATGTTATAAGATTTTCCTAAAGCAGGGTCGTATGTATTTTCGGTAGCTGTAGCAGAAACGCCACCTGCGTTTGCTGTCACCTTAATAATACGTGAGTCATTTGTCATCTCCATTACTGGCACCTTCACTTTAATAGTACGAGTTGAAGATGTAGTAGAAATTGGCAGTGATACAGAACGACTACCTCTATATATATAAGAAGGATCAATTACTCCTGTAAAGGCAGAGTTTGTTCCTGTTCCAGATCTAAATGCATAAACGACAAAACCCTGCAGGCGCTGTGCGCTTGGCAGGGAAGAAATGTTTACCTGGCTTGCTGGATTAAGTGTGGTTACATACGCGCGGCAATTTGAACACGTATTACCGAAGTTCGGAATCGTACGAGCTGCAACGGTTTTGCTTTGCCCGTTATTCGTCGTGTAAGTAACAGATGCTGGAGCAGTACCATTTTTAAAAATACCTACCACAAACAGACTGTCAACCGTAGCCAGGTTTGGAATAGTTACTGAAGGATTAGAAACGTTGATCGTTCCCTGACCATAACAGTCAACCTGAACCGCTGCTGAACAAGAGTAGTTATAGTTTCGTGCACCACCTGAAGGAGTACCTACAACCTTGAGACACCATTGGTCTGTTTTGATATAATCTCCATCTCCGCCACCACCTACAACGACATAATGAGTTCCCGCAGGAACGGTTGAGTTAATCGTATAGAGCCGCATATTAGGTAACGGCCCATTGATATGATCTATGTCTTTTGAAATAAGGCCCCATGAGGAATTATAATAGAAGATTCCAACTTCGTGATAGAAGGAAGTATTATGAGTTCCTGCATATACAGTAAGTGCCAAAGCAGATCCAGGAACAATCGTCCCAGATGCTACCGTTTGACTAAAATGAGCGTAGGAAGAAGTCACCCTAAGTTCACTATGGTTATTACCACACTGTGGAGCATAGGTATTAGTATAAAAACTCCCGCCAGTGGCAGACCAACTACTAGTCCCATTTTCAAAACTAGGATTCTGTACGAGGTTACCTGCACAGTTACACCCGATAGGGGTGTACTCTATACAGATTCCGGTAGGCTCTACGGAGTTGTGGTTACTAATGTCACCTGTACCCAGGTTTGCATCACTCCAGTGAGCGATATAGATTTCATCGAATCCATTAGATAGTGTAGATCCTCCAAGAGCTCCACGCCACCAGGCCGATTCGGTACCTGTTGACAAGCCATCATCCCCACTACGCCCTGTCCAGGGAGAAGCCCATTGAGTGACACCATTCTTTCTAAAGATTACTCGAAAGCGCTCATTAGGCTGATTACCTGTAAGGCGACGGTTGCCATAGCCGTCATAGGCTACAGCATCAGTTATATTCACCTGAACAGCGCCGTTGTTAACGGCAGCCGGAATGGTAACCGGCAACCTGAAGCTAGTCCGATTATTTCTCATCATCCTATAATGACCCGCTGTAGGGTTACTATTGGTCCAGGTAATCTTGTCGTTTCCTGAGCAGGAAACCGTTGGCGGATGAACAACAGTACTGTTGCTATTTCCGGTTGTTCCGCCGCCTGCGAAGGTTTGAGCGACTCCCAATGATGGAAGAGCTACAAGCATCACCGTAGTGAGCAAGCAGGAAAGCGAGTTAAGTAGAAGCGAGGTGGGGTTGGTAAACGTTCTGTTCATTCCAGTTAATTTATAATCCAGGCACTTTAGTCCAACTGCAAAAATGCTATATGTATATTGGACAATACATAGTGATTCGCTTACCCCCGCATGCTCAGTGATAAAGTGCACGTTTAGGGGGACGAGTGAAAACTACAGTGTTTGAAATACCTGCATCTTGGGGTAGTCTTGAAAAATTAGCTACAAAATAAGACAGGATGTGAGCCCTAAGGTCACATCCTGTTAAGTATTTATACTGCTTATTCAAATTTAATAAACAGTGCTATTTCTAGTCTACTATATCATGGTAATTTCCAACTGCTTACGGATATCATTGACTTTCTCACGATACTCCCGATCAGTTTCAGAAAGATCTTTCACGGTTTGGATTCCATGTATAACAGTAGAGTGATCTCTACCTCCAAAATGTTTACCAATAGCCTTTAGTGACAGGCTTGTCATTTCCTTGCTGAAGAACATGGCCACTTGACGAGACTGGGTGATCTCCCGACGGCGGCTTTTGGACTGCATGTCTTCTGCCGATATATTATAATAGTCACCTACCACTTGTATGATAAGCTCGACGGTAATCTCACGAGGCTTGCGATTGGCGAAGCCTGCTACCAGCGAACGAGCAAGCTCAAGGGAGACCTCTACTTTATTAAGAGAGCTTTGAGCGAGCAGCCCGATGAGTGCTCCTTCCAATTCTCTTATGTTCGTATTAATATTATTGGCAACGTACTCCACGACTTCCTGTGGAAGCTCAATACCATTTTGGTACATCTTGTTTTCAAGGATGGTGCGGCGCGTATCAATATCCGGATTAGAAAGTTGAACATTTAGTCCAAACTTGAATCGGGTAAGCAAGCGCTCCTCCACATTCTTCATATCCGCAGGTGATCGATCCGAGGCCATCACGATTTGCTTGTTCGCCATATATAAGGCGTTGAAGACATGGAAGAAATAGTCTTGTGTTTTGGTCTTGCCTTCGAAAAACTGAATGTCATCTACAAGTAAGACATCCAGCATCTGATAGAAGCGCATGAAGTCGTTCACAGTATTATTGCGAACGGCATCAACAAACTGATTCACAAATCGCTCCGACGAAATATAGAGAACTGCTTTGCGCGGGAACTTGGATTTGATCTCATTTCCTAAGGCTTGCAGCAAGTGCGTTTTACCAAGTCCTACTCCTCCAAATAAGAAGAGCGGATTGTATGCAGTCAAGCCAGGCTTATTAGTGATCGCATAACTTGCAGTACGAGCAAGGCGATTGCAGTCCCCTTCTATATAGTTCTTAAAGGTATAAGAAGGATTCAGGTTAGACTCAATTTCAAACTTGCGTATTCCAGGAATGATGAACGGATTCGGGATAGGTCGTTCAGCATGAAGGTGATGGTTGTCAAGTGAGATAGTTCTATTGCGATCTGGCGCTTCCTTATCTCCTGGAAGACGAATGTCATCTCCGTCTTCATTTTCTGGTTCAATTACAATACTGTATTCTAGTCTTCCGTCTGCTCCGAGGATGGTATGTACTGCTTCGCGCAATACATGTATAAAGTGTTCTTCCAAAAATTCATAGAAGAATTGGCTTGGAACCTGGATCGTAAGGACCGATTGTTCCAGCTTTAGAGGCTTTACCGGATGGAACCACGTATCGTAGCTCTCCGGAGAAATTTTCTGTCGGATTATAGAAAGACACGATTCCCATGTGTCAACGTGTGTCGTTGCCATCATTCTCTTCATTACTAAAAATATGTGTGTCAGGTAAAAGTTAACTTAAAACCTGTGCTAGCTTCCCGTAGCAAGACCTCTAAGCAATGGAAAAGAATGTTAAAATAAAACTTGACACGGCACTTTTTTTTACTTCTATCCAAAAACCGCCTTTTCACTAGGAGAATCACACATTTTTATATAAATCACTGACTATCAACGAATTACGAAATCAATCACAATCTTACAATGATTTGGTTTACCTTCTATTAACGCTGTTATCTCCCTCATTTTCAACCACTAAGCTATTCTTCACATAAGGGTATATTACGAAAAGTCGCGACACTTATTTCCAAACAAAGTTATTCCATCTATTAAAATAATCTGCCTAAATATGACAAATCCCACCTAACTACCGGGGTAATATTAGGTGAGATTAATACATAAAATGTTAGCAATCCAATTGACTCCACATGTTATCCACAGGATTACCCACAATTTATTCACACTTGCATGAAGGAAGAAGCCTCTCTTTTTATCAATTTGATGGCAGATTGAATAGATGGCGGCGGTACTTGAGCAGAACGTTCTAGTAGTCTTCTGGCTAATTCAAGGCCTGAATCCTCTGTTTCCAGTTCGCTTCTGACGGTATTCATAAGGGTAAGTGTTTCTTCTCTTGCCTGCAAGAGCTGTTGCCATCCCTCGTCACTGATATACAGTTGCTGCGCCATGTTGTGTTCATACTCGGTCCGAACCTGGGATACCAGTTCCTTATGCAACTCCCCTGCATTCATCACGGCGACCGGAGCTCGTTGTATGAGGTTCTCAGCCTTGATCCTGTCAAGGTATAGGATCGTTCGTTCGTAAGCATTAAAGCGGGCTGGCATTTGCTGCCTCAGTAGGTCAGCTTTCACAAGTGCGAGCTGCTGAGTTTGTAGAATCTTTTGGTTATTTTTTTGCTGCAACCAAACAGCCAGGAGTACAAGCCCTGCGGGCAAAGCATATTTGAGTCCTTCGGCTATCAAGGAAAGTATTTCCATATTCAAGTTTTGGGTTTGGGGTTTTGAGTTTTGAGATAAAAGCCGGTGACTAAACTAGTGCCTTCGGCATGAACATGGATTTACGATTGCAGATTAACGATCTAAGACTTAGTGCCTTCGGCACTAGCAATCAGCACATTGGTTCACACAATCGACCAGCATGCTTATCGTTGGATTTTTAATTGTGTAAAATATGAATGTCCCTTCGCGCTCACTTTCAAGTGCTCCAACACGCTCCAGGGCTTTAAGATGCTGTGAGGTGCTGGATTGGCTAATCTCAATCATATCAGTAATATCTCCTACTGGCAATCTACCTTTTTCCAACAAAAGGTCTACAATGGCAAGCCTGGACGGGTGTCCAATAACTTTCATCATGTCAGACATTCGCTTTAACTTCGCTTTGTCTTCTCGGATTCTGATGATTGATGCCGTTTCCATTTTACAAATATATAAAGACCTTACAATTTTATGACACGAACGATCCTGATAACAGGTGCCACGGCCGGAATAGGTCAGGCATGCGCACGAATATTTGCACAGGAAGGCAACTGCCGTCTGATTCTCACTGGTCGTAGAACCGAGCGCCTAAGCGCCCTTGCGGCGGAGCTTCCCGTCGAATGTCTCGCCCTTCCTTTTGATGTGCGAAATGCAGACGCAGTAAGCCGCGCAATCGAAGGTCTAAGCGAGCCCTGGTCAGCGATCGATATCCTCGTCAATAACGCTGGTCTAGCGGTAGGAAAAGGACCACTCCAAGAAGCCCCTATAGATGACTGGGACCGCATGATCGACACCAATATAAAAGGCCTGTTATATATGACACGTGCGGTAGCTCCTGGTATGGTAGCACGGGGCAAAGGCCATATCATCAATATTGGTTCGGTCGCAGGAAAAGAAGTCTATCCTGGAGGTGGTGTATACTGTGGTACCAAACACGCGGTTGACGCGATTTCGCGCGGCATGCGTATGGACTTACTCGCTGATGGGATCAAGGTCTCTCAGGTATGCCCGGGACTCGTCGATACTGAGTTTAGTACAGTGCGATTCAAAGGCGACAAAAACCAGGCAGATTCTACCTATAATGGCATGACGCCTTTGTCGGGTGATGACATTGCAAAAGTGGTAAGCTTTGTGGCGAATCTTCCTGCCCATATGAATATTGAAGATGTAGTTGTTTTCCCTACTGATCAGGGAGCGGCGACGTTGGTGAAACGGGATCAGTAAGATGGTTTTGGATTGTGGGTTTTGAGTTAAAAAAAAGCAACGATGTTTAATGTTCAAAAAACGAAGATCGAGCATCAAGGATCAAACAGCGAACAGGAAAATACTTGCTGCTTGATGTTTGATGTTCGATCCTCAAAAAATAACGTATTATTCACCTTCAACAACACAATCTAATTCTCATGAAAACGACCCACTACCTTTTATTTTCGCTTCTACTTTTGTGTTGTTGTTATTCTGGTACCAAAACGGAAATTCCGCACCGAGCATTACCATTTGGTTCGGGGTGTTTTTTAGAAGCACGTACCGGCGGAGCGATCTTTTCTGTTCCAGCACCGCAGCGCCCTGGCGCCTGCGTCAATTTCAATATTTCCTACAGCTCATTTGGCGGTGTTCCACAAGATGCGCAGGATGCGATTGAGTATGCAGCCGATATCTGGGGTGGTCTGCTATCTTCATCGCAAACAATCAATGTCACAGTCGTTTGGTTCCCGCTTCCAGGCACTACCCTGGGCGTAGGCCTCGCCAACGGAGTCCAGAATTTTAGCGGCGCGAATAGGCAAAATACCTGGTATCCAGTTGCCATGGCGAATGCCATTTTGGGACAAGATCTTAAGCCAGGAGAAGACGATATGACTATCTACCTGAGTTCGACTTCCAACTGGTATACCGGCATCGATGCTAAGCCAGGAAATAACCAACAAGACCTTGTGAGTGTTGCCTTGCATGAGTTCGGCCATGGGCTGGGTTTTACCAGCTTAGCAAATTATGATGCTATAAGTCGCGCGGGTTCTTTTGGGATAATTGATAGCGCAGATTTCCCTCCAAGTTCATTTCCATTTCCAGAACTCGACACACTTCCCAGCGGCTTGGATGCATTTCTGGTTCATGGCAGTGGCGCCCGTCTCGTAGACGAGATCAATCCTTCTACAGCCCTCGGCATTTTGCAAACGAGTAATGATATTTCCATGAATGCTCCTACAGCAAAAACCGCCTATAATGGCGTGAATCCGCCGATGCATGCGCCAAGTGTTTTTGCGCTTGGCACAAGCCTTTCCCACCTCGCCGACGCGACTTTTGCCAACGATACCGTGAACGGTTTGATGTCGCCATTTTCAACATCAGGAACAGCTATCCACAATCCTGGTCCGATCGTACTCGGTCTTATGGAAGATCTAGGATGGCCAAGATGTAATAGCACTTCAATTCGCGAAAAACTGACATGGAATCACCGCCCTACTGTTTTATACACCCCTGACAATCAAGCACTTATTTCATTTTCATCAAAAAAAGCGATTCCCTTAAACCTTCATATTTATGCACTTGATGGGACGAATATTTTGAACAAAAAACTCCCCCCATCGACACAAGAACAACGCATACCGCTTGACTTAACATCGTTTTCTTCAGGCTTATATGTGTTCCAAATCGATGGAGGAGGATTAAGCGCTTCGGGCAAAATAGTTGTGCGGTAGTTTTCAGAAAAGAAACTTGGTCGTTGAGCGGAGCCGAAACGACCAAGGGGCTACGCGAAGCGTATCGGCTGAAGTGGCTTCGGCTCCGCTCAGCCACCGCAAAATCACGGGTAAACCAGTCTAAACAATTACCAAAAAACTCTTCTTCTGGCCAGAAGCTAGCAGCCAAAAGCCCTCCTAAAGACTAATCTCTCCCTTACTATACATACACGTGTGCCCACCGATTTCTACCCTTTCGCCCAAATCCTTACACCAAAGTTCCCCTTCACGAGCAGAAAGCTGGCGAGCAAAAAGTTCCGTTTTTCCTAATTTTTTAGCCCAATAGGGAATCAATGTTGTGTGGGCAGAACCTGTTACCGGGTCTTCAGGAACGCCAGCTTGCGGAGCGAAAAAACGAGAAGAAAAATCGCTTTTACTTCCAGGCGCTGTAACGATCACTCCTCGTGCCTCGATATTCTTGAGCTGGTGTAAATCGGGTGCCAAATTGATCACATCAGCTTCCGTTTCGAGTCGAACAAGAACATCAGTTCTGGCCCGATAAATCTCCAACGGTTTTGTGCCTAAACTCTCCTCCAAACCTGCTAAGGATGGCAATGATGTGATGTCGTTGTCGGCAGGAAAATCCAGAAATAATTTTTCGCCTTTTCGACTGACGCTTAAGGCACCGCTACGAGGAGAAAAGAGTGGCAAAACAGCTTCTGAAAAGCCCAGCTCATGAAAGGCAACATGGGCAGCTGCCATCGTTGCATGGCCGCATAAATCGACCTCTACAGTCGGGGTAAACCAGCGTATGGCAAATCCTTGCTGGTGTGGAATCAAAAAGGCCGTTTCTGCCAAATTATGCTCTCCTGCCATGGCCTGCATCTGTTCGTCTGGCAACCACGCTGGAAGTGGGCACACGGCAGCAGGATTACCATGAAATGGCTTGTCACTAAAAGCGTCGACTTGATAAAATGGAATATGCATGTGGTTTGATTTGATGATGTGCTGATTAGCTGAAAATTACGGCAGCTTTCAGATTAAGCCCCGTCCATTATCAGATTTCCCAATCATCCAATCTGCAAACTGTCCTCCATTATCAAAATAGCTAATCAATTATCCATTGAGGTTGGCTAATGAATTAATTTAGGAACGGCGAAATAATACGTTGTTAATCTTGTCGCGAATAGTTTTTCGATTAGGCAAGGAAAAAACGTTGAGGATAGCGCGCTATCCGATACTTTTTTGACGCAGCATCATCGGAAAAATACAGCGGAAAGGACAAGTTATTTTTGAGACGTTCCTTAGTCCGTTTTTATTATAAAAACTGTCATTCCGACTCGCGTAGCTGAGGAGGAATCTTGACTTTGTCGACCTTTATACTGAAAGTCAAGATATCTCGCCAGCTTCGCGGCTCGATATGACAACCCTTTAGCTTTTCGGTTTTCGTTAGACAACTTCATTATCAAATTTGCTAATTGACTTTATTCCAATTCATCAAATTAATTTGTATTCTTGAAAAAAATGACCTGTCATGGCTAAATCACTCCTTACATCTACCCGCTCCGCCCTCGACGGCAACTTCCATTACTACACACTTCCAAAAGGCTTGCTAACATTGAGTCTTTGGCAAATGGACTTCTCAGATCAGCCACATTTTGAGCTTCGTCCGGAGCTTAATATTGTTCCAGATCCTGCACTGAGGTATTACTTGCAATACAACACTCCAGGTAATTCTCACAACACGGTCAAGGTGACTTTTGGAGAAAAAGGATACCTGAGTGCGATTGAAGTTGTGAGAGAAGATAAGACGCTGGAAATCATTGAAAATGTAATCCAGTCGATCAAAGATGCAGTCGTTCCGCTTGGGCCTACTGATAAAAATATAGGCGGTGATGAGCCAGTTGAAATTTACAAAACAACCATCGATCCTCTTGACTATCAAGATGTTAGCCGCGTTTCAGCAATCATGAAACAACTGGTTCCTGATCTTAGTATCCACTTTGGATTGCTTGAATCAACAGACCTTGAGGCCATTACGGGAGCAGATGGAAAAGAAACAGGTGAGCAAAAAATGGTGTTTCCTGCACCACCAAATAACGGAAACGGGTTCTTTGCCAGAGCAATGACCATGGGCCGTTTAACATACAGTCTCAGTGGTAGTGTGAAAGAAGAATTGTATACGCTCCCCCACCCTACTCCACACTTGATTCAAGTACCTTTTGCGCCTTTTGTAAAAAACACACTGAAGCTTACATTCGGTGAGTACGGACAGCCCAATGCGATCGATCTTGATCAGCCTAGCTGGATGGAAAAGGCATCTAAATTCCCTGGTAAACTCATCAGTGGAATCGTCGATATTCCAGCCCAACTTATTCGCTTACGCATCAATTTTGACAATTCGCAACAAGCCGTAAAGTCTCAATACGAAGCGCATAAAAAGACCAAAATCGTTACAACTGAAGAGAAGACTGATTAGCTGATTTGATAATGTGTTAATTAGCTGATTTTCTTCATTATCAAATCAGCTAATTTTTTAATCATCAAATTGATTCCAATGCTTTCGCCTGACTTTTTCAAACACGTAGCTCAGACCTCTCCAGAGCCGATTCCTTTGAGTATTTCGCATGCTAAAGGTGTTTATTTATACGGAAAAAAGGGCGAAAAAATCATCGATTTCATATCTGGAATCTGTGTAAATAATCTGGGGCATGGCGTACCAGAAGTGATCGAAGCGATCCAAAATCAAGCGGAAAAATACCTTCATCCCAACGTGTATGGAGATGTAGATATGGAGCCCCAAACGGCTTACGCCCGCGCATTATGCGAGGCGCTTGGGCCAGGATTTGACCAGGTCTATTTTCTGGGAAGCGGCGCCGAAGCCGTCGAAGGATCACTCAAAATTGCCAAGAAATTCACAGGTAGAACCAAGCTTGTCGCCTGCGAACAATCTTATCACGGAAGTAGCCACGGAGCGCTTAGCGTCACGGGCGCAGACTGGAAAAAACAAGGCTATGGGCCTTTGTTACCAAACGTCCATTTTATCCCTTTTAATGACAAAGAATCCCTTCAAAAAATCGACGAAGAAACTGCCGCGATCATCATCGAGCCCATCCAGGGTGCCGGCGGTATAATCATTCCCGATGACGGGTATTTGCAGGCAGTAAAAAATCGCTGTCAAGAAGTGGGAGCGCTCATGATTCTGGACGAAATCCAGACAGGATTTGGTCGCACAGGAAGCCTTTTTGCGCATCAGGATATGGGCTTTCGCCCGGACATTATCCTACTCGCCAAAGCCCTTGGCGGAGGCATGCCTTTGGGAGCATTTGTGACGCGTACAGAGGTGATGAATAGCATTCGACAAGATCCTATTCTAGGTCATATATCGACCTTCGGTGGACATGCTGTATGCTGCGCAGCTGGTCTTGCTTCATTCAAGAAACTTCGCAATTCCGACCTTATCGCACAGGTCAAAATGAAAGAGCAATGGCTCATCGAAGGATTGCAACAACTTGATATTGAAGGATTTAGAGGAAAGGGACTTCTCTATGCAGCCCTATTTAAGGACTTCGATACTGCGAATACTATTCGCGCAAAAGCGCTCGAACTCGGCCTGCTGACCATCGGCTTTCTCAATATCCCGAATGGCTTGCGCATCGCTCCCCCGCTCACCATTTCAAAGGCAGAAATGGACGAAGCTTTTGCCATTCTTAGCGCTGCAATTACTGAGGTGAAATAAGGACCTTAATTTTCAAAAAATTGCTTTTCTAAATTCTTTCGTGCAAACGCGTGTACGCGCAAGTCGTCTGACGACTTAAGTGGTCTGACCACTAAGCTCACCACTAAGCATAATATAATATTTGCGCTTATGCTTTTTGCCGTAAATTTGCCCCCAACATGAAAAACCTTCTTAAGTCCTGGCTTTATCCTTTCCTCATGCGAAAGCGTGTAGCTCCTGAAGTTCAAATCGGGCAGCGAGCGTTGTATTTATCCTATCAGGAAATGGCTCAAAAAGGGCAATTACCAAGGTTGAATGAAACGGGTTTCAGAGTTTTTTCACAGTTTGAAGAGGACGGTATGTTGCTCTTTATATTTGCATTAATGGGAATCTCAGAAGGCACCTTTGTGGATATTGGATCGGCCGATGGCATTCATAGTAACTGCGCCAATCTGGTCCTCAATCATGGCTGGCATGGCTTGTATATTGACGGGAATCCGCAGAATATTAAGCGCGGAAGAAAGTTTTACAGCAAGTTTCCGCATCCGTGGATGTATCCGCCCAAATTTGCTCAGGCGATGGTTACGCGTGAGAATATCAACCAAGTAATTGAGCAAGCAGGCTTCACCGGAGATATCGAATTATTGTCCGTGGATATTGATGGAAATGACTATTGGATTTGGGATGCACTGGAGATTGTACAACCCAAAGTAGTTATCATCGAAACGCATGTAGAGTATGGAATGCACGACATCATTACGCCGTATGATCCAAATTATGTCTACCCTGGAAAGCATCCTCACTACCACGGAGCTTCTCCCGTAGCGATGGCAAAACTTGGTAAAAAGAAAGGCTATCGACTTGTTGGAGCAAATAGTTTAGGCTTCAATTTTATCTTTATCAAAGAAGACCTCATCCCTACCGAAATCCCTGCCGTAAGCGTTGAATCGGTACTTCAGCACCCTTCTGTGGAGGAGTCATGGGCAGAATTTGAGCCTATAAAAGACTGGGAATATATTACAGAGTAAGGCAATAATCGGATTAACAAAATATTATCTCATTAATCAAAATGTATTTTTTTTAAGCTATTTTTTCTCCGAATAATCAGTTTTGCATGAAATATGCTAGTAAACGAATAATATCCCCTATCATGATTCGATTTACTGGCACAGAAAACGAGAAGAACTCTTCCTTTTATAGAAGGAATGAGCTAATTGCCCATGAATGGGAGGGCCTCGCTAGCGAAATTCATGGCGACGCAGTAGGTGAGTACAACTGTTTTCATGTTGATATCAAGCTACAACTCCCCGACACCTTTGGCAACGTTCATATTCACGGAAAACACATGTTGAATTCCGTCCTTTCGGACGATTTTCCTCTGGGCTCCCAATATGGCGGAGAGACTACTATCAGTACGTATCTGACGAACCCGCCTTCGGGCAGTTTTCGAATTCAAAGAAGCAATTTGCTTAACGTGCTTACCACGAATGATGAGCCGTACCAAAACAATCGAGACTACATCATTAAGGCTGATGATAAAGTCCTTCTAACGACCATTCTGGAAGATCATCCTTATAGCCCAAAACTTTGGGAACATAGCATGGAGGATTTCCATTACGAACAAAAAGACGGAGGTCTTTCGCTTACCTTGAATCGTTTTTTACAGGATCAGGATGAAATAAAGGAGCTTATCGACGACTTTAAGCATAGCTGCGTGCTGAATTCGCATGTAGGCTAGATGGCTACTGGGTACTGGCTACTGGCGTAAAAGCTTAAAAGCTTATGTACTCA
>JBGCFB010000364.1:0-9294 GCA_045106685.1 Bacteroidia bacterium
CTTCCATCAGGATTCACAATGTGGATCTTGTGATTATTCCAGTTGGACACCATCATATTGCCATCCCAATCATAGAAAATGCCGTCAGGTCCATTGATTCCACGTCCCTTCACGACGACACTTTTGGCGCCAGTTTCTTTTACAATGCGGGTAACCTGCGAATTTTCATATTCAGTGATATATAAGATGCTATCGTTTTGAGGGTCCTGAAGAATCATGACAGGCTGCTTCATCCCCGTTGCAATGGACGTGTAGGTCTCATCTGCATTGAGCTTGTACAAAATACCGCCTGCGATATCAGAAAAGTAAAAATTTCCAGCATGGTCAAAGCCACCGCCGGCAAGGTTTCTGAACTCGTCCAGGATCGTGCGAACGGTGCCATCGAGATAGACCTGATAAAGATTACCGTTGTAGTAGTCTACAGCGTAGATGCGTCCGTCCTCATGCCAATGCATGGCCGCAAATCTTTTGGTAGAGTCCGTGACCAGGGTGCTTACATCCTGAGCCCGGGCAAATTGTGATACAAAAAGGGAGATGAACAATAAGGTAATTAAGTTCCGAATCATTGGTTTGGTTTTTATAACATGAATAATGTTCCAAAGTATTCGAAACAGACATTTTCTGCCTACTCCAGCCCTTGTTTAGAAGTTCATCTGGGAGGAAATGAACTAAATGGCTTAGTTATACATCAGTATGTGAGGAGTAAGACTCCTTAAAGTGATATTTTCGCAGTGCCATGAATCTAGACCCTTTGAGCCTCTTCTATGTATTGGGAGCGCTTCAGTCTCTTATCTTTTTGATAGGGATTAATTTGAACAAACCACTTGCAGGAACGCTCAAGCAGACTGCAAGCTTGGTCCTTATCGCCATCGCCGTGGCAACGTTTTATTACGTGGTGACAATCACCCAAAATGAAGTGCTATATCCGTATGTAGATAGCCTTGGAGGTGCGGCCTGGATGGCGTTTTGTCCACTACTTTATTTGTTTTCATGTGCTGTCGTTGATGCGCAGTTTAGACTTCGCTGGTGGCATCTGGCAATGTTTCCTGTCAGCTTATGGTTTCTGCTAGAAGGGCTGCTCACCAACATGGGCTATCAGGTTTGGCTGTACCTGTGGTTTGATGAACTTCGGTCATTCATTGATGCATGGATGCTGTACTTCTTTAGTACGGGGCTCTTTTTTACCATCAAAAGTATCATGCGGCTCCAAGGTCATGATCGTTTCATCTTTAGAAGTGAGCTGAAATTCTTTACAAGAGCCTTGCTGGCAGTGCTGACCTGCTTTGCGATTGCTTATCTGATTATCAGAGGAAACTATCACGCATATTTTGAATACAGCCTAATCGCACTTTTCTGTATGATGATCTTCTGGCTTTTGTTTAAAATAATGAAAGCTGTTGAGGTTAAAGCTTTTGTGGGTAACGTAAAAATGGCTCCAGTTTCCGGCGATTCAAATAGCTATCCTCAGGCTGCACGGAACCTTGCGACCGTTATGCAAAATGAAAAGCCATACCTCAATGCCAAGCTTTCACTTAGTAGTCTTGCAGCAATGGTTGATATGAGTGAAAATGACTTGTCCCAATTGCTCAATAAGCATCATCGAAAAAACTACTACGAATTTGTCAACGAATACCGCGTTATGCACATAGAAGGACTATTTGAGCAAGGTATGCACGATCAGTACACGATTATCTCCCTCGCAGAGCAAAGTGGTTTCAACAGTAAAGCCACGTTTTATAAAGCCTTTCGTGAAAAGCATGGGATGACGCCTTCGCAGTATATAAAGGGAGTGGATTAAGACTACCATGAAGCAGTTAGAGCAAAAAGATCGTCTGTCTTTAAACATCCCATTATGAAAAGTATTCTATTCGTTTTACTGGCCCTTACATCACTCCAGCTTCACGCTCAGGAGAATAAGGACGATTACTGCCCACTTAGTTTTTCGGTGCCTCAAATGTCAGGAATCGCTTCTGCGAGCTTTAAGCATTACAGCGTTCAGCGCGATTCCCTTTTTGTCCATTTCCAGCCACAGTTAGACACAAGCCTCCAGCTTCTCACTTCGGTTCCAATCCCGCAACATGAAATGCGTAAGCTTGATTCGCTTCTCAGTCAGACAGATTCTCTGGGTCATCATAGCCTATGGAGTATCATAATGGGAAGTCCTCGTTTTTATATTTTTACAGAATACAAAGGCAAAAAGCTCGAAGGTTTTGTTGCGAACTGCTATCGGGAGCATCTCTTCGTTTTTGTCGATTGGCTTAATCGAATTGTTCCAGAAGAAGGTCATCTAACATATGATAAGGCTGAGTTGATAGAGGCAGAAGCGGAATTCTATATGGATTGGAAAGACTTGAAAGCGAAAAGAAAGGCGCAGAGAAAATCGCAAAGAAAAGCTGAGAAACAGTTGAAGGGAAACGGAGTTTATATCAAGTTGCTTTGACGCCCAACCGACCAGCAACCATGTAACCCTAACCTACAAGCTGGCGAAACACGTAGGCATCTCCATCATCAACCAACTTACAATGAGAAATAATATCTGGCTGCTCGCATTAAGCGCTTTTCTAGTCGTTACCATCGGCTGCTCACAGACTTCGTCGCAGGCATCGTCCAAGGCAACGAGCGAAAAAAAAGCTCCCCAAACTGAAATCAATAGTGAAGGCTTACAGAAAGCATACTTTGCTTCTGGCTGTTTTTGGTGCGTGGAGGCTGTCTATGAAAGTGTGAAAGGCGTGAAAGAATCCATTTCCGGCTACTCCGGTGGACACACGGATAATCCGACTTACGAGCTTTCCAATACAGGCAAAACAGGCCACGCCGAGGCGGTCGAAATTTATTATGATTCCAGCGTCGTCAGCTTCGCCACTTTGGTAGATGTCTACTTCGGCTCGCAGAATATCACGCAAGTGAATGGGCAAGGCCCAGACCGTGGTTCGCAGTATCGTTCGATTATTTTTTATCAAAACGAAGCCGAAAAGAAGATCATCGATGCAAAAGTCGCCGCCCTAAACGAAAAGCTCGCTCCCGAAAAAGTAGCAGCGGAAGTCAAGCCTTTTGAAAAATTCTGGATAGGGGAGGACTATCACCAAAATTATGAGAGGCTCCACCCCAATCAAGGCTATATTCAGGCCGTCTCTATTCCGCGCCTCAAGCGATTTCAAAAGAAGTTTCCTGAGTTGATTAAGGAAGGACATTAGTAGAGAAAAGGCATGCCTTTTCTCTACAGGCACTAATTCGCGCCTGTCGACCGCAGATCAGGGCTGCTGAAGTAGACGCGCAAGCGCGCATTCGCGACGGCGAAGTTTGGCGGAAGTAATGCCGTGCGGTCCAAATAAAGGCGCTCAAGGCGCGGATGGCGCCCCCAATCCTCAGGCACTTGCAGCATCGGACCGCTGTTATTCAAGCTGATCTCCTGGAGATTCTCCATGTCTGTAATGTCAAATCTGACCGGTCCTGCCGGAAGCTCGTTCTTGCCGATATGGAGGATTTCGAGCTTGGTGAGTGACGCGAGGCTTTCTGGAATTGACGTGAGTTGGTTCTCGCTGAGGTATAAAAAGCGGAGCTTTTTGAGCTGACCGAGCGAAGCCGGAAGGCTTGTAAGCTTATTGAATCGCAGGTCTAGCATTTCAAGATTCTGCAAATTGCCAATAGAAGCAGGAATCGCTGTAAGCTCGTTGCTCTGCAAGGTAAGCCTACGTAGCTTGCTCAATTCGCCAATCTCATCTGGCAGGCTGTCAAGCTTATTGAAGCTCAAAACCAGCACTTCCAGGTCCTGGAGTTTGGAAATGGAGGAGGGAAGTCTGCTTAAGGATGTTTTTGAAATTAGAAGCTTGCGCTCCCCTTCAGGATTTTGTAACGCCTTTTCTAAAGAATATAAACCACCGCAAGCACATAGCAGCAGTGAGATACTAATAAAGACACAGGCTGTTCGTATTTTCATAACGAGTTTCAATTAGACCGACTGCAATAAACATTATTCAAAGCGACTTTGTCGGCGATTTTGTTTGAAAAATTCAAGTTAAAATCGTGTTTCGATTGCGCAGTTAGGTCTTGTTTATAATGCTTTATGAAAGATCTCCTCCTGCTCCTTTCGATGCTACTGCTGGGCAATGTTTGCCTAAGCCAGACAGACCTTCCCCATCCTTTAAAACCCGCCATGCCAGACTTACCTGCCATCACGTTGGAGGAAGCGGGCATGAAGGCAGATACCATCGACAAATTACTTGACCTTATCCATACTACGAAGCCGTTTGATTTTCGCGGAATGGTTGTGATTAAGGATGAAAAATTGGTCGTCGAGGAGTATTTTAAAACGTATTGGCGCGCCACGATTCATGATATTCGTTCTGCTGGCAAAAGCGTGACGGCTTTATTGCTGGGTATCGCTATTGATCAGGGGCTTGTAGAAAGTATAGAACAAGATGTTTTTGACTTTTTTCCAGCATTCAAAAAACCCAATCAGGTTCCCATCAAACTCAAACATCTACTCACGATGTCCTCTGGGCTGGATGCCGATGTGTTTGATGAAGAATCACCTGGGAATGCGATAAATTGGGTGGCAAAAGACGACTGGGTCGCACACGTCCTCAGCTTGTCGATGAAGTTTGAACCTGGAGAAAAATGGGTGTACAACGATGCCTGTGCTATGCTTATCGGTGCTGTCATTGAGGAAAAAAGCGGAATGAAGCTTGCCGATTTTGCGAAAGAACACCTCTTTGATCCGCTTGGAATAACGGAGTATTACTGGTATTCAGGTGCCGGAAACAGAACTGGACCAATGGGGAATCTATACCTTTCTGCGCTTGATTTTGCTAAAATAGGGGCGGTCGTTTTGCATAAAGGACGCTGGAAAGAAAAGCAAGTTGTAAGCGAATCATGGATCGCTGAAATCACTCAGCCAAGGCTCGATATTGAAGCCCAAAATCCGTTTGCGAAATCGTACGGCTACTTTTGGTACATCTCAACGGTTACCATTGATGGGAAGTCATTTGAATATGTTTTTGCAGCGGGAAATGGCGGCAATCTCTTGATTATTGTTCCAGAGGAAAAGCTTGTCGTGAGCCTGATCTCCAGTGCTTATGGAGAAGGTCGAGGCGAATTTCGCTCCAATATCATTTTTCAATACGTCCTCAAGTCGATTAAACAAGATTGATTTTTGGTAACAGCAAAAAGGGCTAGACCGACGACCGCTAGCCGCTGGGTTGTATCGCTTGATCAGCACTCGCAATTAGCCGAATCCAACCAATTTTAATGATTGGCGTACAATTCGCGCGCGTGCGCGCAAGTCGTCAGACGACTATAGTGGTCAGACGACTTAAGTGGTCTGACCACTAAACCCTTCCTAAAAAAAAATTGCCAATAAAAAAGGGCAAACTGCCGACTTTCAGCAGTTTGCCCTTGATATGTTAATAGCCTCTGTTCTAGATTCTGTCGAGCAGCTGCTTTTTCTTCTCTGAAAATTCTTCTTCAGTGAGGACGCCGGCTTCTTTGAGCTGGCCAAGTTCCTTGAGCATGCTGATCACATCCTCTTTTCCTGTGTCAGCAGCTTGCTGCACATTTTGGTTCATCATATTGGCCATGGCGATTCCCATACCCATATCAGCACCGACATTTCCGCTGCCAGGATTCTCCGCTGATTTTTCCATCGCAGTTGCCATCTGGAACTGTGTGAAACGCTGAAGGTCTCCCACCATATTCATCTGTGTATTCTTGCGCAGTGCGTCGGCAAGTTCTTCCGGAAGGGTAATTCCCTGAATCGAGAAATCGGTGATTTCGAGACCAAAGTCATCGAAGAAGTGCTTTACACGAGGAAGAAGTGCCTCTGTAAATTCGGTCTTCTTGCTTTGCATTTCTACAAAAGAAAAACCTTTCTCAGCCATTTCTGCAACCACTTCACCAAAACGATCAACGAGTTTGCCGCGAAGCATTCCGTCGATCTCATTTACGCGAAGAACTGGATGCGTTCCTACTACTTCTTTGAAGAAAAGCTCAAAGTTGCTGATCTTAAAGTTGTAGGTTCCATATGCACGGAAGTCAACCTGACCATACTTGCTGTCAGGAATCGTTACCGGGCTGGTAGTTCCCCATTTGTTGTCAGTAAACTGGCGCGTGTTGAAAAAGTACACGTCCACCTTAAATGGTGAGTCAAAGCCATGCTTCCATGAACGAAGCGTCGTCATGATCGGCATGTTACGGGTGACGAGTTCAAAGCGGCCTGCTTCAAACACATCAGCCATTTTACCTTCATTGATCAAAATGGCGGTTTGCGATTCACGCACGGTAAGCTGTGCACCCATCTTGATTTCCTTATCCTGGTCTGGGTATTTCCAGGAAAGCATATCGCGTGAGTGATCTACCCACTCGATAATGTCTATAAATTGTCCGGTCAAAAAGTCAAACAGTCCCATGGATTTTTGCTGTATATCTGGGTAAATAAAAAGGGTTTGTTAGTGGCAAGATACATTTTTTCCATCTTTGTGCCATGCAAAAGATAGATACGATCATTTTTGACCTTGGCGGAGTCCTTATAGACTGGGACCCTCGTAACCTGTACCGAAAGATTTTTGCAGAGGAAGGTGAAATGGAATGGTTTCTGGAAAATGTATGTAACGGTCCCTGGAATCATGCGCAGGATGCAGGTCGAAGCTTCGCTGAAGCCACTGAATTATTGGTTCCGAAATTCCCAAGATATGAAGATCAGATTCGTGCCTTCTTTACTCGCTGGCCGGAGATGATCACAGGCGACCGCCCCGAAACAGTTGCTATTCAACAGGCCCTTATCAAGAATCCGAAATACCGCGTCGTCGCGCTCACGAACTGGTCAGCCGAGACTTTCCCATGGGCACTGGACCATTTTCCGTTTTTACATGACTTTGAAGGCATCCTTGTGTCAGGCGATGAGAATCTGGCGAAGCCCGATCCAGCGATTTATCAGCTATTGCTGGATCGTTATGATATCGATCCGGCCAAGGCCTTTTTCATCGACGACGCTCCTAAAAATATCGCCGCAGCCTGGAAGCTCGGCATTGCAGGACATCGCTATACGAGCGCTGAGCGGCTTGAAGAGGCGCTTGGTTTAATGTAAAATGTATAGTGTGGGATGTAAAATGGGGACACTTACTGTAGCGTTCATAGTAGTATGAAGAACTTGATAGCGATTGCAGTTATGAGCCTTGTTGTCTTCTGGCTTGGGGGTAGCAGTTTTGGCGTGCACAAAACCACAGAAATCAAGGTTCCTGATAATTGTGGGATAGCAGCGCTTATTCCACCGGCTTGGAAAACAGATGAGTATGGATGCAAGGGGGATAGGCAAGGACTATCAAGGCTTATGGATTCCCTTGATTTTGCAGGATATTCCCGAGCGTGTATTTATTATGCACTGGGGCCTCCAAATTATGTTAGTGACGACTCTACCTATATTGAATATTACTTATATGACAGTTGCGATGTGAACTTTTGGGGAGATAGGTCTTGGGCTAGCCTAGGTTTTGAAAATGAGATTTGTGATGGCATTGTTATCTTCACCGAGTGAAGCTATTGCTCTCTAACCAGCATATTAAAATATGTGTCACACCGGAAAATTCGGCGAAGAATGAGACAAATTTATCCGGTGCCT
Source organism: Bacteroidia bacterium (assembly GCA_045106685.1). GTDB lineage: Bacteria > Bacteroidota > Bacteroidia > J057 > J057 > JAUIGE01. The sequence continues at coordinate 7,613 of JBGCFB010000364.1, forward strand.
CCAGCTGAAAATTGCAGATTTTTCCTGAACGCTTTCGCGTCATAGCCTGGAGGCACCGGATATTTTTTTCGTTCCTCAAAAAATTCCGGCGTGACACTCATTTTTATGTCAATATCAGCTAATCAACCTGAGTCTATGCGGACTCGTCTTGGGTACACGCTCGATGATCTTGCGCGCTTCAAGGTCTAGCTTTACAGAGACGACGTACCAACCTACTTTTCCATCAAATGTAGCGGTGAGTTCGGCTACAGCTTTATCGTCGAGATCGGCATAGCTGATTTCACCTGCTTCGGTTATCGTATTGATAATGAAGTCTTTAATGAGATCATAGCGGCGCTTGAGGATGTTGACGCCTTTTTTACCTTGAGGATGGAGCGTGAGGATTCGTTCTTCTGACATCGTGTTTGGATAGGACATGGTATGATAATTTTTGAGTTGGAATATGGGACAAAGGACGCCTCAATTATTACTCAAAAATTGTATGTTTTCGACAGCCGTGCAGCAAGTGCGGGCTGGATGACTTCTACGATTTTGAATTGGCTTTTTAGAAAATCTCTTGGCGCCTGGCTGGTCATTTTTTTGAAGTCTCTGTTAAAATGAGCTTGATCAAAATAACCTGCTTCCAGCGCAAGGTGAGTGAGTGATCCGGCACTTCCCGCATACATGAGTTTGACGGCGCGGTTAAAGCGGCGGATGCTCAGATATTGTCTCGGCGTAAGGCCCGTGCTTGCCTTTACATGGCGCTCCACTCTTTTATAACCATGGCCCATTTCAGATGCGAGTGCCTTGATCGTATAATCTGGAAAATGATCTACAGCTTGTAAAAATCGCGATCCTACTGAGGTGCTGCTTTGGGCATTGGCTAATTTGTCTAGAAAAAAACGATCGAGTAATGCGATGCGCTGGCTATTGGATTTGGACTCGTAAAGACGCTCCTCAAGCTCCTTATATTCCGCCCCCAATAAGCTGTCCACTTCATGAAAACCCTGCGCATAAAGATGTGCAGGAATGCCAAAGAAAGGAAAGGTTCCTCCCGTTTTGAATCTGACAGAAAAGAAATCTTGTCTGCTGGACTGAGCGATGAAAAGCGAACGCCTGCGGATACCGATTACATGCGATCCTTTGATGAGTTTCGCGTCCTGATCCAGACACTGATGATACGGATCACCGAAGTTGAACATCAGCTCGATAGTGCCGTCCGGGATAAGAGCTTCCCGCTCCTGAAAAGGAGGGCTGTCTGCCTTGGCAGACCAATAGCACTCGATAAATCCCGACAAGGCTGGCGCTGGCTTATGTTCCCGGTAGATCATCTTCTTATGTACAATATATGATATAATTACCATATGGGATTGAGCAAAGAACGCATGGCCCAATAAGCGATTAGCTACATCAGTCACATCCGCCGCAGCCCGAGCATCCAGAACAGCCCGAATCAGAGTCTCCAACATCGGTGCTGTCAGATGAAAACGAGTCAAAGTTGTCTAATGAGTCAAAGCTCTCGTCTAATATTTCGCTCGTAAACTCAAATGGATCTTCGTCGAAAAAATCAGTCTCAAAGATGAGTATGCTTCCAAAATGATCGTCATCATCTTCAATACTTCTTTTTGCTTTCTTCTTTTTCTTAAGCTTAATGGCTTCAAAGAGTGGTTTTTCAAGTGCTTCTAATAAAAGCACCTTGCTAT
>JBGCFB010000365.1:0-3283 GCA_045106685.1 Bacteroidia bacterium
ATTCTATGCAGGAAACCCAGATGCGGGCGGCGTTCTCCTTTCCGATATCAACGGTCAGTCGACTGTCACGATTGCTGACAGCTATTTGGCGCGTGAGCGTACTCCGATCTCGTTTCAATGGAAAGTGCCGCAGGGCATCAGTCCGGCACCACGGATCTATGTCGTTATTGATCCTAATAATAAAATCACCGAGGTTCATGACGATAACAATGTAGGCTTCCATCTCCTCGGTGCAGGCTCGATCAATTCAGTCGAAGAAGCAGTCACGGCCAGCCCATTACAACTCAAGCTTTCGCCGAATCCTGCTACCGAGCAAGCACAAGTCGAAATGATGCTGCCCCATGCCGGCCAGCTGAGCGTTCAGCTTTTTGATATGCAAGGTCGCCTGCTTAAAACAGCCTACGATCAGCGCCTCCACAAAGGAAACTTTATCCTTCCCATCGACATTGCGGACTTACCATCTGGTTACTACATGGTGAAGGTAAGCCTCGACCAAAAGCAAGAAGTGCTAAAATTGGTCAAGACAAACTAGCAAGTGTTGCCATATCCGGTAGAGAAAGGGCTTGCCTTTTTTCTATCGGTTGGCATATTATGAAGTATTGAATCCTTAGATACCAAACCTCTACTAATAACTAATCTTAGACACAAAAAACACTTTACGCTTCACCTTTCCGCCGCCGGACTTGCCCTTATTTTTGATCTTCTGAGTGCCGTAAGCGAGGAAGTAGTTTCCGTACCAATATTGCAAATTAGAATAGGAGCGCTTCACTTTATCACCATCCTGCAATGGTTCTATTGACTCAGATTCAAACTCCTTCTCAACATTGCCATCCGAATCATAGGTCTTGGAAATGATGCTGCTACGAGAGGCAAAAACCAACTCTATGGTATTGTCAAGCTTCTCCTCGGTACGGATAAAGTTTTTGACATAAAACGGCTTATACGCCATCCACATATTGAAACACTCATCCCAAATCAATTCTCCATCAGCACTAAATTTCGCAAGAACAGCATGCGTGTATTGATATCCATCGAAGACCGTTTGGTACGTTGTTCTGGTTACAGGACTACCGTTTACCATGGTCGTGGTGGTAGAAGATCGTGTGTAATATGTTGGATAAAAAGCCTCTCCCAAAAAGATAAAACCATCTTCAGTAGGCTTAACATTATGCCCGGCGATCCGGTAATTAATATCAAACTCTTTATCTTTTCTTTCAGCCTTTTTCTCTTTTCGTGCCAAACGCTTTTGTTGGCGCTTACTCATAAACTCTCTAAAGTTTTCGAGTTCACTAAACTTATAGGTTTTGAAGAAATTAAGCTCACCATCTTCTTCTTCAGTAAAAAACAGGCCTTGAGAAGTAGATGAACTCGAGCTTGAATAGGTTCCACTCAGTATGAGTTTTTCAGGCGAAATTCTGGAAGCAGATATATCAAGCAGGTTCTTGTCGATATCACCGGTGAGGTTAAACTGGCGCTTCTTTTTACCTTCTTTATCAAAATGAATTACATGGATATCCTGGGCTCGCTTACCCGCAGGAGCATTTATAAATAGAAAAACCTCCTGGCTTTCCTTCAGAATTTGCAGCTTCTCAATTCCAACTTTTTTCGCCTTCACACCTTCTATTCTGACAGGGATGATTTTGAGTTCACCGGTTTTCCAATTGACGATAAACAAGTTGGGAATTTTCTTAATGACACTAAACATGTATGCATAATCGCCAAGTACCTGAAACCAGCGAACGCGGGTTTTTGGAGGAAGCTCAAATTCAATATGATTCTGCTCAAGCGTAGGGACACGTGTACTCACAATCATGTATCGCTCTTTTCTGGAAAGAAGATGATGCGTATGTGTGTCTGTATTTCGAGTAAAATGGCCTGATAGGCGTGTTTCAATATCAAATGAGACTGACTTTACAGCACGAAGCCCTACATCATATAATTCATATTTCCACTCCGTCATTCTGCTTCCAGGCTTTTGTTTCCAGGAACGCATGACCATTCCATACTCTTCAAATTCGAATACACGCTCACCGAAATAATCGTCTTTCAAATCGAATTCTATTCGCTTTTCAAAATTTACTTGTGACTGTAAAAAGCCAGGCCCAGTTAAAAACAAGGCAATTACAAAAAGATATAATGTCTTCATGATGGTGTTGGGTAAAATGGATTTGGGATAAAAACGACCTAAATCTCGCGTATTTTTCATTTTATATCAAAAAAATGCTGGTTACCGCACAATCGCGATAACCAGCATCATTATTTAATACGTGTCTTGCCTTAGAAACCCAATGTCAAACCAGCCTTCACATCCAAAGGACGCTCGGTGTAGTTCCACCAGCGCTGGTAGTTCGTGCTGAGAAGATTGTTCACTTCCGCCCACACAGAAAACTGCGGTGTAAGCTGGTAATCAGCGCCCAGGTTAATGTCGATAAATACCGGACGATTCTCGACGATATTTTCGTTGTTTATCGTCATCGGTGTCGAGCCAAAGAAGTTCACTTCGGTGCGTGCAGTGAGCTTGTCTTTGCCATATTCACCGAAAGCAGTCAACTGCAGTGGTGGTGCGTGGAAATTATCGGCAAGCGTATTGGTGGTGTAATTATTTACATCAAGTGCTGCACCGATTTTCACATTTTTCAACAAGTCATGATTCACCTCAAGATGAATTCCGAAAACGGTCATCAGCGAATCATAGCCAAGCGTAAAGTACGCTCCATCTACAGGCACCTGATGAATCAGTGCATTTTCGATACGACGGTAGCTCACCTTTGCATTGTAGTCCAGCAAATTAGGAATCTGGCCGCTTACCCCTGCGTAGAGATTGGTCTTTTCCAGTGTTGGTCTGATCGTAACATTATCGCTCAAGTAAGGATTGATGCGGATCAAATCTGAGTAACGGTTGTACTGCAAGCCACCCGTATGTCCAAGAAATACGGTTAACTCCTGCGGAAGCACGCGCGCTCTCAATTCAAGATGCGGCACAAAAAGCGACTGCCCGGAAGAGTCAGCATTGTTGTTGTAGACATTGGCCTGTAAGCCAGCGATTGCCTGGAATGAGCCGGCATTATATGTCAGATATGGCTTAAGTCCACCGAAGATACGGCTCTGACCAAATCCGCCGATCTTGGCGCCTGTGAAGGTAAAGATACCTTCTATGCCGAGCTCCAGGTTCTCCCCTACTCCAAAGTTGGCCTCAGGCTGAAGCGTCACGTGAAGCTCACGATTGGTGCGCTTATCCTGGTGGAATTCCAACTTCGCCCCAAGGTCATAATCCAGCGGACTA
>JBGCFB010000366.1:0-5912 GCA_045106685.1 Bacteroidia bacterium
CATTCCGAAGTAGAGAAAAGGCATACCTTTTCTCTACACAGGGTGGTTATTTTTTGTTTCCATTTTATACAAAATCAACCGTGGTATTGATCATTAATCATGACTAATTATTCATTATTCATTTCCTGAACTGCCTTGAACTTTGAACTACCTGAAACGGCCTCTATATTTGCGCGATGCTTAGCCAGATATCCCATTTACTTTACAAAGAGCTGCTTTTAGAATGGAAGCAGAAATATGCCTTGAGTGGCTTACTCTTGTATGTGGCATGTATGGTGGCGATTATCAGTCTCAATTTTACTGATGGTATAGAACTCGATAACAAAGATGTTCGGATCAATATCCTCAATCTTAGCGGCCATGCCTGGAACATCATGTACTGGCTCATTCTGCTATTTGTCGCGATCAATGCGGTAGCTAAAAGCTTCTCAGCGGAACGAGAAGGGCAACTGCGGTACCTGTATAGCATGGCGCACCCTACGGCCATCATTTTATCCAAAACGGTTTATAACGCGCTTCTCATGATTGTCATGGGCGTGATCAGCTTTGGGCTACATAGTTTGTTTGGTGGGCAGAATGTAAAAAATCCAGGGTTGTTTCTTATCACTGCCATCGCAGGCGGCTTTGCTTTTTCGGCTAGCCTTACTCTCGTGAGTGCAATTGCCGCAAAAGCCGATAACAAAACAACGCTACTTGCAGTCCTGGCTTTTCCATTAATGGCAGCCTTATTACTCGTATTGATTAGCGTAAGTCAGGCAGCCTGGGAAGGACAAGGCTGGGCGGATGTCCAAAGTGAACTGGTTTCAGTTTTAGGAATCAGTACAGCCCTTACGGCACTTTCGGTACTACTATTTCCTTTTGTGTGGAGGGAATAAAAAATCCTTAAAAACGAAAGAGCGCACTTAATGTGCGCTCTCTTCACCTAAGAAACCAAATAATTAGGAACTACACTACCTACCTATACCCTTTTGTTTTACTTCCCTGTTATTACAAATATGAGTAATAATACAGACCCAAATTCCCGACTGGTGACAAACGACGAACATCAGTGGATAAATAACTTTAATTTGGAGACCTAGCTCGAAAAAGGCTAATTTCAGGCGGCGAAAAGCTTCACTTAAGCATCACCTACCTGTCTAAGCATGCCTTTTATCTTTCGGCTAGTTGCTATATGCGTGATCTGGATACCTCTTGTGCAAACACCCTGTGTTGCTCAGGACACATCGACATATGATTCCCTTTTGAGACAAGGCGACGATTTTATAGTAGATCGTCAAATGGACAGCGCGGCCATTGCGTACAAGCAACTTCTCGCTCAAGTAACCGATGCCTGCTGGCGGTCGATTGCAAATCGCCGCCTTGCTGATCACGCCCAAAAGATTAACCTTTTAGATAGCGCGATAATTTTAGCAACTGTCAGTCTCGAGCAAGCCCGTCGGTGCAGCGATAGCATTCAACTAAGTTCTTCATTGAATCAGCTTGGTGGCGTTTATTTCAGACAAAATGCATACGGGACCGCATTACAGTATTTTCTAGAAGCCTCTGTTATCAATAAGCGATTTTTTGACCAGACGAATACCGCTCAGACTATTTTCTATTTGGGCCAAATTTATCTGAACCAAACAAAATACCCCGAAGCGATCAAAACCTTTAAGGAAGGTCTTTCACAACTAGATCCAGAAAAAAGCCCAAGAGAGATCAGTAATATGCTGTCAATATTGATCAGAGCTTATGGACAAGCATATCAAGGCTCATCGGTTGATAGCCTACAGCAAGGCATCAGCTATTATGAGCAGGCTTTAGATCAACCTTTTGTAACAAAAAACCGAGCGCTGTCGAGTGCCATTCGGATATTTCTCGCCGAGTACTATCAAGAAATTATTGGATCAGATAGCTGCCTATCAGCCATTCGTTTTGCCCAACAAAATCTAAAGCCAAACTCGCGTAATCTTGCATATGCGCTAGTGGTAGAAAGCAAACTTTGGCTTGATAAAGAACAAGCTCCTAAAGCAATCGCAGCAGCTCGCAAAGCAACTGAGATTAGTAAAAACCTGGGCTCATCAAATACAGAACGATCTGCTTATTCATCGCTTCACGAGGCGCTTGCCCAAACGAATGATTATTTTGGCGCATATGAGGCTCTGTTGCGATATAAAGAATTAGAGGATACCATCCTTACCACTCGCCTACAAAATCAAGTATTTGACCTTGATCTTCAGTATAAGAATCAAAAACTCGCACAGGAACAGGAACGACTTTCTTTTGAAAACAACTTATTCAAAACACGTAGTCGCCTTGGCGGAATGGTCAGCATATTACTCGGTAGTCTCTTAGCACTTGGAATATGGTTTTTTATTAGACTTCAAAATAAAAACAAGCTCATTCTGGCACAAAGTGAAGCGCTTCAAAGGGCTAATAAATCGAAAAATCAACTTTTTGCGATCATTGCACATGACTTACGAGGTCCTTTCATTTCATTTCAAGGACTTACTAAAAAGCTTCAATACCTTCAAAAACAAGAACGTCATGATGATTTGGCAAAGGTGACAACACATATCGAACAAACCTCCCGGCACCTTAATGGCTTACTTGACAACCTCTTGGCCTGGGCGATTGAACAACGAGAAGATGAAGGGTATGAGGCGATGCGTGTGAATGTTTCAGAGGCAATATCAGGTCAGCACACTGATTTCGAACCTGTTCTGGACAGTAAAGAAATTAGTCTGCATGTAGAAATGGAACCCCAGGCCCATGCCTGGGTGTCACCGCCAGTTTTGGCAACCATTTTGCGAAATCTCATATCAAACGCCGTCAAATTCAGTCCAGAGGGAAGCAAAATCACCATTCAGCAATTCAACGAAGACAACAAGCTCTATATCCGCGTTTCGGATGAAGGGCCTGGTATCTCTCCGGAAATACAGGAGATGCTATTCTCACTTTTACCAGGGACTAGTAAGCCTGGTTCTGCTGGTGAAAAAGGCATAGGCCTGGGGCTTTCTTTATGCAAAGAATTAGCCTTAGCATCTGGAGGCGATTTACTTCTGGATAAACACTATTTACAGGGCGCCTCATTCATACTTAGCTTGCCGCTTCCTACAGCCACATCTTAACGAAATATGAAGTCATCAAAACTCCCACATTGGGCCGCAATATTGGGATCAGTAATTCTTGCTTTAGGCCTAATTATAAAGCTTGGGGTGATGATTGTTGGTTTTACTGGAGCATTGAATGCGCTAGGTGAAGGTGGAGCGCCTAATGCCTCAGCCCTTTCACAAAACATCGAATTTATCCTTCTATATTCCTCTATAGCGAGTGTCGTAACATTTGTTGCCTTTGTCATCCTCGCTATTGTCGTTTTTGCTGCAAAGTATCGTAAAAACTGGCTATGGTGGGTATTGCTGATAGGATCAATTTTAGATTTTTCCATTTTCAGTATTCCAATCATTATCTATTTGATCGTTCGTAGACAAGACTTCAAAAATCAGACTACAGCGCATTTAGATTTGGTGGATCAATTGGGAGCTGATGAACCTAGGTGAAGCTGCGTAACCAGCTCCAACACCTGCGGGATAAGCATATGCTCACCATCGTTATAAATGACATAGTCGGCGCGTTCAAGCTTTTTTGATTCGGGCCATTGCTTGTCCATACGGGCAAGGACCGCCTCCCTATCGGCGCCGTCGCGCGCCATGGTGCGCTGCAGGCGCACGGCCTTCGGAGCATACACAGCAATGACAGCATCGGCATCACGATAGCTACCTGATTCGTACAAGATCGCAGCTTCTTTCAACGCAAAAGCCTTATCGTAGCCTCCAGCCACTAGCTCCTCCACCCAACGACGATAATCGCGCGCCACAGCAGGATGCACCAACGCATTAAGCGCTTCCAGTTTTTTTTCATCACCAAAAACCTGCCCTCCTACAAAGCCTCGGTTAAGTGAGCCATCTTCGTGGTAAGACGCTTGCCCTAGCAAAGCCTTCACGCCATTCACTAGTTCTTCATCTCCCGTCATAAGCGCCTTGGCGCGAGCGTCGGCATAATAAATGGCATAGCCCAGGCTCGCAAAAATGCGAGCGACAGTGCTTTTGCCACTTCCAATTCCTCCGGTGATTCCGATTTGTAACATGATTTTGGGGCTGTTAGCTGTTGGCGGTTAGCTGTTGGCTCAGAGTTGCGGTACTGTTTCATTCTAAAAAGCCAACCGCTAAAGGCCAAAAGCTAATAGCCAGTACAGTAAAAGTAAATGATATATTTCGCATTTTGCATCCCAACTATTCCTACAATGAAATTTCTAGTACCCATCGGCATTATTATGATGCTTTTTGCTTGTCAAAAGGCTAAGGCTCCCAAAAAGGAACCCAAGGCAGAAGTTCCAATGGAAACGATTATCAATATGGAAATCGACGAAAATCGGCTTCCATTGGAGCGGCTTAATCTTCCAGAGGGCTTTTCGATATCTATTTTTGCTGAGGTACAGAACGCCCGTTCCCTCGCTCGCGGTGCCAAGGGAACGATCTTCGTGGGCAATCGCCGTGAAGATAAAGTGTACGCAGTAGTAGATAAGAATAAGGATGGCAAAGCAGATGGGCGATATGAGGTTGCAAGTGGGCTAAACATGCCTTGCGGCGTAGCATTTCACAAAGGCGATCTCTATGTGGCGGAAGTCAATCGCCTCCTTCGCTATAAAGACATCGAAGACAATCTTGACAATATTCCTCAACCAGAAGTGGTCTATGATGACTTTCCGACCGAAGGCCACCATGGCTGGAAGTTTATCCGATTTGGGCCTGATGGCAAACTGTATGTTCCGGTTGGGGCTCCATGCAATATTTGTAAATCAGATGAAGAAATATATGCCAGCATAACCCGCATGAATCCCGATGGAACGGGCCGCGAGATATACGCGCATGGCGTACGAAACACGGTCGGATTTGACTGGCACCCTCTTACTAAGGAAATGTGGTTTACCGATAATGGTCGCGATAATATGGGCGATGATGTGCCTCCATGTGAGCTAAATCATATCACGCGAGCGGGGCAGCACTTCGGCTATCCGTATTGTCATGGCGGTACTATCGCCGATCCAAAATATGGCTCACAGCGCCCTTGCAGCGACTTTCGTGCTCCGGCGCAAAACCTGGGCGCCCATGTGGCGCCTTTGGGAATTCGTTTTTACACGGGAGATATGTTTCCAAAAAGCTACAAGAATCAAGCGCTCTTCGCCGAGCACGGCTCCTGGAATCGCTCCAAAAAAGTGGGCTACAAAATTGCCATCGCAAGGATCGAACAAGGCAGCAATGTCACTGCGTATGAAACATTTATTGACGGCTGGCTCGACGATGATAGTCAGGAAGCATGGGGCCGCCCGGTCGATGTGCTGAACATGCCCGATGGCTCTATGCTGATCTCAGATGATTATGCTGATGTGATTTATCGGGTGGTGTATTCGGAGTAAACCTTCATATATTTCTATTGATGGTTCAGGGAAAAAAGGGTTGTTCCAAATGTTAAATCATCAGGTTCATATCCTATTGGAGCGAGATTTGTATCTATTTCTTTTTTAAGAATTTTATGATCTAAAAGAACAAGGTCAGCGGCTAGCAAAGTGTCTAATATTCGCTTGTTCTCCTCTAGCTCATCTTCGTCTAAAAATTCTTTCATCGCCATAGAACCTTCTACATTTAGCGCTTTACATATTGCGCAATAGTTCCCTACAAGAGATAGATATAAAAGATAATCTGTTTTTTCAATCTGTGTTGGAAGTTGGAATGAAAAGACTCTTGATACATCAAAATTCAGGTCTGTTATTTCTTCTAAAACGACGATTTCGTTTAATTTTGATATAACATCTTTATACCAACTTTTTGATCGTTTTTCTACGAAAAAAAATTCCGGGCTTTTTAAGTCTTGAT
>JBGCFB010000367.1:0-4693 GCA_045106685.1 Bacteroidia bacterium
TTGGGATCATTGGCTACGGTAATATCGGTAAGCAGCTTTCTGTATTGGCAGAAGCGGCTGGTATGCGTGTGATTTATTATGATTTGGATGAAAAACTGGCTCTGGGGAATGCAAATAAATGCTCCAGCTTAAAAGAGCTTCTTATAAAATCGGATGCTGTTTCGCTGCATGTTGATGGTCGTGTAGAAAATGAAGGCTTTTTTGGCAAAGAGCACTTTAGTTACATGAAACCGGGAGCTGTCTTTTTGAATTTGAGTAGGGGAAAGGTGGTGAACCTGGAAGCCTTGGTCGACGCCCTTAGGACGCAGAAGCTTCGCGGAGCAGCAGTTGACGTTTTTCCCGCCGAACCAAAAAGTAATGATGAGAAATTCGCCTCCGCTTTATTGGAGTTTCCGAATGTGATCCTAACGCCGCATATCGGTGGAAGCACGCAAGAGGCGCAAGAGAATATCGGCCAGTTTGTTCCTGGACGCTTTACTCAATATATCAATACAGGCAGCACCACGGGTAGTGTTAATTTTCCCGAAATCCAACTCCCCGAATTACAAAACGCGCACCGCCTGATCCACATTCACCGCAATGTGCCCGGAGTGATGAGTAAGATGAACAGCGTAATGGCTGAGCATGATGTCAATATTGTGGGGCAATACCTCAAAACCAACGAGGACATCGGCTATGTTATCACAGACATTAATAAGGCGTACGATGAAGATTTACTCAACGCGCTGAAAGATATAGAACACACGATTAAATTTAGGGTCTTGTATTAAGAAATGAGCGAATTAGTGAATATGCGGGTATGCGTTTTGATTTAAAATCATAGTTACATTTCATAGTGTCGTTTTCCCGCCATGCGAGACTCAACGATCGAAATATATCTTTTCCGGTGGCTGAGCGGAGCCGAAGCCACCCTGCACATCCGAACATTCGCACATTTTCTTCCCACTCATTTTCTTTAGCAACCTTTTCTTTATATACGAGTAAAACATACCTTATGCTTTTGTAATACTACGATTATACTTTACTTCACAACAAATACTCCTGGATGGCTCACAAATACTCGAAACTTTAGTTATTGTCTTTTGTTTTTTTTATGGTTTTTGAAATTGTTTTTCTGAAGCCAGCAGTCAAAAGCCAGCAGCAAGTAGCCTCATGTTTAGTAAAATATAATCCTTACAATCTGTATGCAAAACGCACGTATCCTCTGGGTCGATGACGAGATCGACCGTCTCAAGGGACACCAAAAATTTCTGGAACAAAAAGGTTTTAGTGTATCATCTGCCGACAATGGTTTTGATGCGCTGGATATGATCAAAGAAGAAAACTACGATATCGTTTTCCTCGATGAGCAAATGCCAGGAATGGACGGCCTTACTGCCCTTGGTGAAATTCAAAAAATAGCTCCTAATATGCCGGTGATTATGATCACCAAGTCGGAAGAGGAGAGCATAATGGAGGATGCGATCGGTGCCAAAATCAAAGACTATTTGATCAAGCCGGTTAACCCAAATCAGATTTTACTTGCGCTCAAAAAAGTGCTCGATAGCCGTAAGCTTATCGACCAGAAAGTGAATGTCGGTTACCAGCAGGATTTCCGAAATATTGCCATGCAATTTTTCGAAGACAATGATCATAATGACTGGTCAGAGATCTATCAAAAGCTGGTACACTGGGATAGCGAACTAGACCGCAGCGAAGACAAAAGCATGAAGGATGTGCTGGAAGCGCAGTGGTCAGAAGCGAACAATAATTTCGGACGTTTCGTGTCGGATAATTACCTCGACTGGGTGAATACGTCTGATCTTGAAGATCGTCCTTTACTCTCGCCAGACGTGCTTCCTCAGTCTGCCCTCAAGCACCTTGACGACGGATACGAAAGCGTCTTTTTCTTATTGATAGACTGCCTCCGCTTTGACCAGTGGAAGATGTTTGAGGAGGTATTGGTCAATTACTATAATATTGATAGCACGAAGACTTATTATTCGATCTTGCCTACAGCGACGCAATACGCGCGAAATGCGATCTTCTCAGGGATGCATCCACTGGAGATTTCAGAACGTTTTCCTAACTATTGGAAAAACGATGTAGACGAAGGCGGTAAGAATAACTTTGAAGAACAGCTCTTGCAGGAGCAGCTTTCGCGTGCGCGAATCGGCGGCAAGCATAGCTATAATAAAGTCATTCGCCTTGACCAGGGAAAGGCCATCGCAGACCAGGGGCTCGACCTTATGAATAATTCCTTCAATGCGATTGTATACAACTTCATTGACTTGTTGTCGCACTCGCGTACAGAAATGAATATCGTGCGTGAGCTTGCGCCTGATGAGGCGGCATACCGCCAGATTTCAAAGTCATGGTTGGAGCACTCGCCTCTATTGACTTTGCTCAAAAAGCTCGCAACGCGCAATGTGAAAATTGTCATCGCGACAGACCACGGTACGATTCGCGTAAAGCGCCCGGTAAAGATTATTGGTGACCGCGACACAACGACCAACCTGCGATACAAGCAAGGCCGCAATCTCAATTACGATGAGAAGAACAAGAATCTTTTCACGATTCGTAAGCCAGAAGAAGCACGCCTTCCTAAAAGTACGGTGAGTGCTTCATACGTATTCGCGATGGATGACTACTTTTTCGCGTACCCCAATAACTATAACCACTACGTCAAGTACTATCGCGATACCTTCCAGCACGGCGGTATTAGTATGGAGGAAATGGTTATTCCGATTATTGAACTTACGCCGAAAGGGCGCTAAATATCATCGCTGTTTGATGTTCGATGCTTGATCCTCGCTTTTTAGGATCGGGAGTTCAGAAGCTAGGATCGATCAGTGAAATAAAATGAATATTGAAAAAAAAACCGCCATGCGACCGAAAGGTTTCATGGCGGTTTTGTGTCTTCTAGTAAGCCGGGATTAAATCCTCGCTGTTTGATGTTCGATCCTTGATCTTCGCTCTTTTTGCTTTTTAGGATCGAGCATCAAAGATCAAGCAGCGAGGACCAAAACATGTAGCGAAAAGGCATGCCTTTTCGCTACATGTTTTTACACCATATCCTCAGGAACAACAATGCGGTCAAACTCCTCGCTGGAAAGGTATCCCAAAGCGAGCGCAGCCTCTTTTAGTGTTGTATTTTCCTTGTATGCCTTCTTGGCGATTCCGCCAGCCTTGTCATAACCAATATGGGTATTGAGCGCTGTCACAAGCATAAGTGAGTTGTTGAGGCTCTCCTTGATGCGGGTATGATTAGGCTCTATGCCTACAGCACAATTATCATTAAAGCTCAGCGCTGCGTCGCCAAGGTTATTGGCGCTCATAAGCAGATTGTAGATCATCACCGGCTTGAAGACATTAAGCTGGAAATGGCCGTGGCTGCCCGCTACTGCAATCGCAGCGTCATTGCCGATTACCTGGGCGCATACCATCGTAGCGGCTTCCGCCTGCGTCGGATTCACCTTGCCCGGCATGATCGAAGAGCCTGGCTCATTGGCTGGAATCGTGATCTCACCGATGCCACAGCGAGGTCCAGAGGATAGTAAACGAATATTGTTGGCGATTGCCATGAAACTTACTGCTACACGCTTGAGCGCGCCGCTAGCTTCGACCATCGCATCGTGTGCGGAGAGTGCTTCAAACTTGTTTGGAGCAGTTATAAACGGCAGGCCTGTAAGCGAAGCAATTTGAGCTGCAACCTTCTCAGGGTAGCCTTCTGGTGTGTTGAGTCCTGTACCTACCGCAGTGCCGCCAAGCGCAAGCTCTGCAAGATGGGGAAGGCAATTTCTCAATGCTTGAATACCATGCGCAAGCTGTGAAGCATATCCGCCAAATTCCTGACCAAGCGTCAGTGGAGTCGCATCCATGAGGTGTGTACGACCGATTTTGACGACACTTGTAAAGGCCTCGGCCTTTGCGGCGAGTGTATCATGTAAAGTCTGCAAGCGTGGAATCGTATGCTCTACGATGGCCTTGTATGCAGCAATGTGCATGGCTGTAGGAAAGGTGTCATTGGATGACTGAGACTTATTTACATCATCATTTGGGTGAATAGGCGCTTTGCTGCCCATTTCGCCGCCAAGAATTTCGATAGCGCGATTAGAGACTACCTCGTTGACATTCATATTGCTCTGAGTACCAGAGCCTGTCTGCCATACCACCAACGGAAAATGATCGTCATGCTTTCCTTCCAGAATCTCATCACATACTTTACCGATGACATCAGATTTGTCTTTTGGAAAAGAGGTTAGCTCGGCATTGGTCATGGCGGCAGCCTTCTTCAGGATGGCAAATGCGCGAATCACCTCAACGGGCATGCGCTGTCCGCCGATTTTGAAGTTCTCCTTCGAGCGTTGTGTCTGCGCACCCCAGTAGCGGTCAGCAGGTACTTCGATTTTTCCAATTGAGTCGGTTTCGATTCTATGAGACATGATTGGCCTTATTGGTTTGGTTATATATATTGTTCGGGCTTTTTTATTTCAAATCGGCCCTTCTTGTTTGCGCCACGAAATTACGTTAGAGAAGTGTAATGGCAAATGTGTTTAGTCAGTGTTTTTTTATGAGGTTGTCTAACGAATCCGCATAAGCCAATTTTTTAGAAAAATTGTCATTTCGACTCGCGTAGCTGAGGAGAAATCTTGACTTTATCGACCAATTAGCTAAAAGTCAAGATGTCTCGCCAGCTCCGCGGCTCGACATG
>JBGCFB010000368.1:0-17236 GCA_045106685.1 Bacteroidia bacterium
TTTTTCTTTACGTTTGTATAGTTAAAACGAATAAGCATAAAGAAAATGACTGGCCACAACCTATATCAACGGATCGTAAACAGTGTCTCCAAATCGGAGTACACTGCCTTACGTAAGCATGTGCAATGTGAAGCTGATATAAGTTATCCGGCCTTTCTCAACAACATCCAGGAGAAAACTAAGCGCATAAATCCTCGCATAGTGTCCGCTTTGCAGGGATGGTTTGGTTGTACCCTGGATCAGTTGTTGGACTCCAGCTATGTGCTGGAAACAAAAAATGCGCAAGGCAATTCCGAGGGGAATGCGCTTGCGCGTTTTTTTAATTTAGAGGCGGCATAACCACTTCTCAGCTATGTGCCCAGGAAACGACTCGAACCTTCACGAGATTGCTCTCACTAGCCCCTCAAGCTAGCGCGTCTACCAATTCCGCCACCTGGGCAAGGCTGGTTTAAAGTTTCAGGTTCAAAGTTTAAAGACCGACCTTAAACTTTGAACCTGAAACGTTAAACTATCTTGGTGATTCGGCAGGGGTTCGAACCCTGGACCCTCTCATTAAAAGTGAGATGCTCTACCAGCTGAGCTACCGAATCATCCATCGACAAAAAAAGCCCTTTGAAGGGCCAAAAGTCAATTGCGATGCAAATGTAAAAGGCTCGTTTGTTTTGTGCAACCCTTCTGGTAACTTTTTTGAAGAGTTTTTGATTTAAATGTGCTTTTTCTCAAATCGATGGCCATGAAAGCGATTCTAGGGACGGGCAGTGGTAGAAATACGAAATACGATATCAGAGATATAAGAAACTCCTCGTCGCCGAAACGAAGCCAAGTAGCTTCACTGTTTTCGCAACGGGAAAATGCTTCACTAAAATCACAAAGCGATTTTACTTCAAGGCGTCCAAGTCAGGAATCGAAAACTCCTTGCGGCTGAAGTCGATTAGCTTTTCGCTGCGGAGTTCGTTGAGGACGGTGGTGACGGTCTGACGCGAGGTGCCGGTGTAGCTGGCGATCTCCTGGTGCGTGAGATGATTCTTTACATAGGCGACGCCTCCACGGCGGCGGCCGTGCTTATTGGCCTGCTCCAAAATAAAGTTCACAATCCGTGTACGCGCATCTTTGAACAATAGGGCCTCCATCCGCTGCTGCGAATAGACCATCCTTTTGCCCATCAAGTTCATCATAAACTTGCGGAAGCCACTCACATCCGTCATCAAGTCAGAGACTTGATCGCGATCCAGAATGCAAATTTCAGTGCTTTCTGCAGCTACTGCAAAGTCGCGACGCTGGTCCTCACCAAAGACGGCTAACTCACCGAAAATTTCGCCTTCATGCAGCAAAGCTCTGACGATTTCCTTGCCATCGTCAGAGTAGCCCATGATTTTTACCGCACCTTCATGAATAAAGAAAACCCGGTCTGAGTCTTCATTCGTCAGGTAGATATGCTCTCCTTTTTTGTAGGATCGCTTGATATACTTATCGTAGGTGTCCGCTGAATTTTTGATTGGACAAAAGTGCTCGAAGAGGTTTACTTCCTCAAAAAACCATATGCTCTCATTCATCGGCCTAGTAATTTATCGATTGTGTTGTATGATATTGGATGGTAGCCAGCACGCGCCTGATCGTAGATGCGATTCGCTAATTTCATCCCTCCTTCGCTGCCTGGATACTTTTTCTCATTCTGAACCATCTGATCATATAGTGGTGTCAAAAACTTGCGACGACCTACTGCGATCAGAAATTGTTCGATTGCCGGATACGCTGCCTCGTACTGATTATTTAGCGCTTGGGTATACCAGGCGCACTGAATCTCAGCATTACCACTCTTTGTTAGGCCAAATTGTTTATCGAGTGCTTTCATTCCTTTGGCACCAGTCGTAGTAGGCAGGTTACGAATAAAGTGGAGCCACTCGTGGCTACTCCAGTCGTTAGCTTTGACAAGTTTTGCGTCCTGGCCTTTTTCAAAAGCAGCCAAACCTTCATCTACTTTTACAAAACGCGCTGGCGAAGCTTTTGGGCAATTTTTAGGAACACCAGGACCGTAAATCCAGCGCTGGATTCCGATAGACTCAGCGAGCTTTTCGTCACCTTTGAGTAAGTCGCTTTTGAGTTCTTTTACAAAAGCTTCGGTTGTCATGGTTTGGAAGGCGTGTTTGTCAAAATAGCTTTTTAGAAAAGCATCAAACTTTTCTCTTCCCACCGTTTCTTCTAATAAGCGAAGGAAGTAGTAGCCTTTATCATATGCAATGCTCGTCACACCGTCATCCGGATTCTGTCCTTTGAGATCAGCCTTGAGCCAGGTCTCGCGAGACTCTGGTCCCATTGCACGTACTTCTTTCAAAAGGTCCTGATAGCTCAATGTAGCCAGCATTTCGGAGTAGTCGCGCCCTTTGAGCGCTTCCATGATGCGCATTTCAAAATAAACCGTAAAGCCTTCATTCAGCCAAAAGTCATCCCAGGTTGCATTGGTGACAAGGTTGCCCGACCATGAGTGAGCGAGTTCGTGAGCGACAAGTGAAACCAGCGAACGGTCACCCGCTAGAATTGTCGGGGTAGCGAAAGTAAGACGTGGATTCTCCATGCCTCCAAAAGGAAAGCTCGGCGGCAATACGATCAGGTCATAGCGGTCCCAGCGGTAAGGCCCGTAAAGTCCTTCGGCGAGGGTGATCATTGACTCCAGCTCTTCAAACTCATAAGCCGACTTTGCCAGCATGCCCGGATCGGCATATACACCAGAGCGATCGCCCAGTGCTTTGTATGAAATATCACCTGCTGCCAAGGCCAGTAGATAGGCTGGAATAGGCTGCGTCATTTTGAAATGATACATGCCATCTGCTGCTACGGTCGTAGGGTTTTCAGCACTCATAAGGACCATCATGCCTTCAGGCGCCTTGACGGTAGCATTATAAGTGAAACGAATGCCCGGGCCGTCTTGGGTAGGAACCCAGGTGCGCGCGTTGATGGCTTGTGATTGGGTGAGCAAAAAGGGCATTTTTTTACCTGCGGTGAGCGATGCATCGAGCCACTGGAGTGCTTCCGCCTCAGGACTGGTCTCATACTGAATATGAACCATGTTGGTCTTAGGACCCAGTTCGATCGTAAGCTCCTGACCTAAGATGTGATCTTCGGTGCTGAGTTGGAAAGGAGCATCCTCGCGCTCGGTCTGAGAATCTGAGCGCTTCACCGAGATAATGTTTAGCTCTTTGGTATCGAGGTGGATAGACTTGCTGTCTTTGTTGCGCTCGATGGAAAGTGTTGCCTCTCCTTTTATTTTTTTTGATTCAAAATCGAGTTCAATGTTCAGGTCAAGATGGCTCACCACAGCTTCGGCCGGAATAGCATACGAGTGGGGATCTTGCACCGCTGTTTCTGCGACAGGTTTTTTACTTTCCGGAGCCTCCTCAGGAGTTCCGCAAGAAGGCATGATATACATTAAGAGGGAAAGCCCCACGAGAAGCAAGAATTTTTGCATAAGAATAGTGTTTGTTGTGACCATCGCGTCAAAAATAACCCAAAAGCCCTAAACGCGAAATTCTTTGTACTTTTGGCACCCCATCTAATCGTTTTTGTCCCCCTTATATATGCAAAAATACACGTGGCATGTCGTTCTGCTCACAGGTTTGTTCCTGTTATTATGCGGACTTCCCCTCCAAAGCACACAGGCTCAGTCACTTTCGTCTGGCGAAATCGAGAACCTGATCAATCAGGCTCGGGCCGCAGGGGTACCTGAATCTGAGATCACCCGACTCAAGAATCAGTATTACGGAAATAGTGGAGGTGGAGCATCTGCTGTTCCAAAGCCTCCTGTTACGACACGCGTCGATACGCCGAAGCCGAAGATGAAGCCAGCTCCAAAGATCAAGCCTGAAAGAAGAGATTCAGTGCCTCCACGTCCACGGATTGTACCTGATAAAAAGGATGTCCCCAATATCTTTGGGCATGCCATCTTTGCTGACTCCAGCTATGCCGCCCTCGATGGTGGAAGCCTCGGCACGCCACTCAGTTATATCATCGGCCCTGGCGATGAACTGGCGGTCAATGCTTCAGGAAGTGCGAGTCTTTCGACGACATTTACGGTAGCTACTGATGGTTCTATCTATGAAGATGCGTTTAGTTATTTGGGCAAAATCTATGTAGCGGGTCTTACGTTTGAAAAAGCTTCCAACACGCTCAAGTCAAGATTGAAGCGTTACCTCGCAGGTTCGCCCGATATTAGCGTGACCTTGAGTCCGCAGAGCCGCCAGATCAAAGTCAATATTAGTGGTCAGGTGCGTCAGCCCGGCACGTACGCCTTGCCAGCTGCCACTTCTGCATTTAATGCTTTGTTCGCTGCCGGTGGTGTGAATCCGCTGGGAAGTGTGCGTAACATCCAGGTGCGCCGTAATGGCAAATTGATCCAAACGCTCGACTTATATGACTTTCTTTCTACAGGAAATTCGCCACCAGTCTATCTACAAGATCGTGACTTCCTGTTTATTCCGGTTCAGGGCCGTATCGTAGAACTTACAGGCAAGGTCAAGCAGCCGATGAAGTACGAGCTCGCCAAAGGCGAGGATCTCTTTGCAGCGATTGCTTATGCCGGAGGCTTGCGCTTCGACGCTTTGCGCGATCGCGCGCAGATCAAGCGCTTTCAAAGCGATCAGCCTCGTATTATCGACATTCAGCTCGCCAAGAGCATGGATAGCAAAAAGGATGTTCCGCTTGCCGATGGTGACATTATTGACATCAAAAAGCAACAGCGCGAAATTACAAATTTGGTACAAGTCGACGGAGCCGTTTACTATCCTGATACCTACGAAGTACAGTCTGGAGAAACCTTTATGGACCTCATTGAGCGTGCCGGAGGATTGAAGCGTATGGCGTTTCTGGAGCGTGCATATATCGCCCGTTTGGAAGCGCGTGATAGCGTGCAGTACATGGTCGTGAACCTCGCCGAGGCGATGACCAACATGGCTGACACCAATGCAAATCCTCCCCTCCGTTATCTGGATCGCATTATCATTTTTTCAGAAGAAGATTTTAGAGAAGAAAAATACCTCCTCGTCAATGGTGAAATCCGCAAGCGAGGTGCATACCGCGTTACCTCAGATATGAGCTTGCGCGACCTTTTGTATCTCGCTGGAGGCCCTACTGTAGATGCTGACCTTCGTTATGTCGAGCTATCCGCTTTGGTGGATGCGGCGCAGCGCGATCGCTTGCGGAAGGTAATCGCCAGGCTTAAGGAAGGGCAGTCGCCTTATTTTATCCCTCAGGAAAAAATCGACACCGTATCATTGCCACGTCCTATCAAGGATGGATTTGATGAGGATGAAGTATTGAATGAGGATGGTGAAACGGCAGGGCAGCTTGCCGTGAAGCAGGAAGTCGTCTTCCGTGTGAATATCGGCGCAAACTGGCGCAATAACCGAAACCTCGATACGGTACAGTTGCTCAACTTTGATCGGGTTAAATTGTATTCAAAATTTGATTTTTCGTTCCAGCAATTCATTGATGTGGATGGAGCAGTACAATCGCCAGGACGCTATCAGGTAAAGCCTGGGATGACTGTTCTCGATCTCCTTTATCAAGCTGGTGGTATTATCAAAGATGCTGAAGCGAGTTATATCGATTTGTTCCGCAAGCTCGATGTCACTGCTCAGAGTATCCTCAGTGAAGAGGCTGATACCGATGGAATCGTGCGTATCAATCTCGACGAAGATTGGCGCGAGAGCTTCATGGCAGATAGCATCAAGGCTTCCGATTTTAAGCGTATTTATATTTATGACAAGCGCGAGTTTTTCCCTACTGGTGCAGTGAACATAAAGGGCCTGGTAGCAACTCCGGGTAAGTATGATTTACTTCCTGGGATGACCTTACGTGACCTGCTCTTCCAGGCTGGAGGGCCTTCATTGCAGGCAGACCTTTCCCGTATCGAAATCGCGCGGGTGGTTAAGGCAGGCGCTGATGGATTTACCATAGGTGAAACCGAGATGCTCGATGTCGCCGCCAGTGAAATTCAAAGCTGGCGTACTGATGCCGGGCTTGATATTCCATTGCGAGCTTTTGATCAGGTTTTTATTCGTAAAAATCCAGATTTCGAATTACAGGACGTGGTATATGTAAAAGGTGAAGTGCGCATTACAGGAGCATATGCGATAGAAGGGCAGCTGCTGAAGCTGGACCAACTTATCACGCGTACCGATGACCTTACTGAAAGAGCCTATGCGCGTGGTGCATATATTCAGCGCCCCAATATTGGTAAAATCAGTATCTCGCTTGAGAAGGCGCTTAAGCAGCCCAACTCGCGTCATAATATCGACCTGCTTGCCGGTGACACGCTCGTGGTGCCGCCACGCCTCAATATTGTAGAGGTGCGCGGCAATGTTATTCAGCCAGGAACGATTGTGCAGTTTGATCCTAAAAAAAGAAGCTTCAAACACTATGTCGACCTTGCTGGTGGATTTGATCGTCGCTCAGTGCGTAAGCGCTCTGTTGTAGAATATCAGGATGGTCGTGTAAAGCGCCCGCATTCCTTTATATTTTTCCGTACGTATCCGCGTATTGAGCAAGGAAGTGAAATCCGGGTTGCCAAAAAGCCTGAAAAGCAGGAGGGCGAAAAGAAAGAACGCGATCCGCTTACCTTCCAGGAAGTCCTGGCTGGCCTTACCGCTGCCGCAACGTTACTTCTCCTCGTTCGCCAATCTTTATAGTCTGATATGAACGCTGAACAACTGCTCCAACGCTGGGAAGGATACCAGCACCGCTATCGCCAGAAGCGCATCCTGATTTTTGGAGTCATTGGACTGTGCTTTGCCTTAATGGTGTTGTATGCTTGGTCTCGTGGTGTGAAATATCAGGCAAAAACGGTGTTTCACCCTTCACAAGGAAGCGCAGAAGGTGCGCTTAACCCGATTGCTTCAATCTTGGGTGGCGACCTTTTCATGATTAATGGTGAGATGAAAGGCATTCTGGCAAGTAGAAGCCTGAGTGAAAAAGTCGCCTCAGATAGTGTTTTGTATAAAGGAAAAAACCAGACGATTGCAGAGGCGATTCACAGCTTCAATCGTGCTCAATGGAGCCTGGGAAAATTGTTCAAAGGAAATTCCCCTGACACAACGACACTGGAAGCTAAGGTGATCAGTATAGGTAAGAAATTGCGGACCAAGGTGCTCGTCACCGAGAGTGAATATGGCTTTCTTGAGATGCTGTATGCTCATCCGCATGAGGGAATTGCTCAGCGTGTAAGTGAGTCTTATATCGCGAATTTGGAACAATATTATTACGACCAAAAAACAGAGAAGGCCCGGCGTGATCTCGCTTATTATGATTCACAGGCCATAAGGGCCAGGGCAAAACTTGATTCAGCTCAGGCGTATATCGCCGCGTATCAGGACTTTCAGCGTCAGGGAGTGTCCGCCACAGGCTCGTTGCGATATTTGCGTAAGCAGTCGGAAGTCGGTCAGTTTGATCGCCTTTATCAGCAATGGTCCAGCCAACTGGCGCAAGCGCGTGCTCAGCTTCAATCCAACACGCCTGTTGTACAAGTCCTTGACAGTCCTTTGCCGCCTTTCAAAAAGGAAAAATCGAGCAAAGTCGTTTGGGGAATGTTCGGAATCTTCCTGGGGTTCTGTTTATGTGTGTTCCTCTTTTTCCGAAAAATGCTTTGGGCAGATATCAAGTCCTACATTGTAGGTTCTTTGGATGGCTGACCGCCCAATCGCTGTTAAGCATTCATTAGAATGCACGCAGTCGACATATGGGAATTGATTCATCTAATTTTGAATCCAGACATGTTCGGTCTATATTTGGTTAACCAATTTCCTTGGTTACAATTTTTGCTACGCGATGCTTGACAATTTTAAACAAATTAATGTAGACAGCCCTCAGGACATGATCATCCGTCAGATTCGGATGCTTATTACATCAGGTCAGTTACAGCCCGGAGACAAGTTGCCTCCGGAGCGTAAGCTGGCTGAGAAGTTTGGAGTTGGTCGATCACATGTGCGTGATGCCATTCGCAAGCTGGAGTTCTATGGTATTTTGAGGACACTGCCTCAGTCCGGTACGGTTATTTCCGGTTTGGGTATGACGGCACTAGAAGGGCTTATTACAGATGTTTTAAAAATCGAAGAATCGGATTTTGCATCGTTGGTCGAGACTAGGGTTCTCCTTGAAATCAATAGTGCAATAAAGGCTGCGGAGCGTCGGACTGCCGATGATATTATCGCGATACAAAAAGCTTTGGAAGCGTATGAAAATCAACTTGCCCAAGGAGCTCTTGCCGTAGAGGAAGATCTTCTCTTTCATCTAAAGATAGCTGAGGCAAGTAAAAATAATGTCCTCAAATCACTCATGTTGATTATTACGCCTGATATTGTAAAAAGCTATGTCAAGCTAAAGGTGTGTGATTCTCCAGTAGTTCAAAAAACTATTCAGGAACATCGTGAGATACTGCAATACATCATTGATAAGGATGTGAAAGGTGTTGAGAAAGCAATGCGTAACCATCTTGATGGCGTAGTTGAATTTAGTTTGAAGTAAGCAAGTGTGTATCACCTGTACTGGCCTGCTCTTGAGCCGTATTGAACGCTTGCTTGATGACACGCCCTAGCGGGTTTGCGCAATAACAAGAACATATAGGAATAGAAAAGAAAACAGCCGAGAAAGCTTCATCGGTCTGGTGTTATACCTATCTATGTAATATGTTCTATTTGTTCCCCAATATTGATTTTACAAATGACAATTAGCGATTGGAGAAGCAAAGACGCTCAAATTGATATAAAACAAACTATGCATAGGTGTTAATCAAAGGTTTGCATAGGCTTCATTTAGGTATTATGCCTAATAAAAACGGGTGTCATTTCGAGGGTAAATACTCGAAATGACACCCGTTTTTATTGAGGGTTTTCTTTTGGGCAGTTCTTTAGTATTTCAAAAGCTTACGGACTTCGGACTTATTATCGCCTTCAATCTTTATCATGTAAATACCTGCTTGAAGCCCACTGATATCCAATTCGATTAATTTATTAATCGATTCCTGGGTAAGTCTATTTCCTTTTGCGTCATATATGGCCACGGTATGGTATTCATCCCTGGCTTCTATGGTTACGGTAGATGAGGCAGGATTGGGGGATATCTGTACTTCTACATCCAAATCTGATCCCGTTGTATCTTCAACTATTCGCTCACCGTTACCAAACACTCTCAATTCCGTGAGGCTTACCCATGAGCCGGTATACACAGCTGCGCCCGATACGGTAATTCTTACATATCTGGCCTCAACACTCTCAACAGCATTGATAATTGGAGCATTGGCAATACCTGGGATTCTATTATCTGATCGGTCTACGATCGTTGTGTATGGACCATTTTTATCTAGCGCACCTTCAATAATGAACTGATAGGCTCTGTCTTCGTAGCAGGTAACTTCTGTCTGCGTTATCGTGATGTCTCCTCCCAAATCAACCGTAGCTGACTGCGGATACTCGCTTACAGACCAACGTGTATTGGTGGCACTATCTACAAGATTCGCTGCAACGTGGTTGCCATCTGGAGAACCCGTACTCTCAATCGGTTGCCTCAATGCCCAGTTGAAATCGGTGGAAGGAGGGAGGACTTGAATCATTTTCGAGTCGCTAAATCCTCCGTTATCTGTTGTCACTGAGACAGTAACCATACCTTCCGAAATAGCCGTCAATAAGTCGTCATCGGTCACAGTAGCAACGCTCATGTCGTCCGTTTCAAAAACAACATTTGGATTGGTTGTATTAGCAGGAGACACTATCGCCTCTAATTGAATGCTCGCTCTAACAGCAATTGGTCCGGTTATATCCGCCAACTTTACCCCGGTGACATCTACCGGTATCTGGACGGTTATTTTGGAACTCAAGGTTGTCTTTGATCCTCCTTCATTATCAGTCGCCTTGGCTGTCAATGTATAGGCTCCTTCAGCTACACCTGGCCAGGTAAATGAATAGGGAGCGGTAGAATCGACTCCAATTTTATTATTTCCACTTTCAAAAAGCTCGACCATGGTTACTGTACCATCCGAATCTTCCGCATCAACGGTAATCGTAATATCAGAGCCAGGTAAAAAGTTAGCGCCGTTGAGAGGATCGGTTATGGTAACAGAAGGGACATAGTTTTGTGGGGAGCCATCTGCTTCAAAAAGCTCGTCAAAATATGCGGTTGCTACTCCATTATCCTGAAGATAAACACCTGCCTTCCAATAACTTGGAAAGGCCCAGAAGGATACATCCATGTTTACCTTTTCTTCACCTTCAAAATCAATGATCATGTTTCCATCAACCAATCGAATATCGCAGGTAAAGTATCCACCTGGATCTTCTCCAAGATCCACATGCATGGTGCTGGACCCTCCGTCGTCTGTTTTAATTGCTGCCCAAATGTGATTAAGAGGAAATTTTGTGCGATGCTTATAAATTCGTAGTAAAGGTTTATTCGGTCCGTTACCTGCGTTTGCATCATCGTGTATCTGCAATACAGTCACCTGATCACATGTCTGTTCTACAATGTCAAGTTTTCCGTGCAGCGAGCGATTCTCATCGTTGAGATTCCAATTCGTTTCATTTCGCAGTTCTGTTCGTTTACTATCACCAGATTGGTTGAAAAGGATCTTATCACCATCCACTACCTGGAAATACTGAAAGTGTGTATAGCGATTATTAAGCCTGGAATTGCCAGCTAGGGTAGAACTCGTAGGAGCCTGAAGTTTGCACGCTGCGAGAAAAGGTTTAAATCTTGGGATTTCGGATGGCGCATCATACGTAGTTGGTGGAGTTGGAGCAAAGTGTTTGACATCTAAGGCAAAGAAAGATACTTGCGCATATTCGCCTGGATTTCCAGCATTATTCTGATTATAGTTTCCAGCTTTGAAGTACATCCAATCATCTTCAAAGCCACTATCTGTCATATCTACTGTTTGGGCAACATCAGGCTTGCCATCTCTCATGATGGTTACGGTTAGCAGGTTGCCAATTACCTTGATTTCGTAGCTGAATTTTTCACCTAAAGCGACTCCATCTTCCGGATCAGGTGCATTGTCACTCCTACTACCAATCATTTCGTACCACTGCTCAGCACTTGTTGTAGGTTCATGAGCGAAGTAAATAGAACCCTTTGTGTTTCCTGGTAGCTTGCGATAATAGATTCTACAAGGCTCGTCATCAGAGGCATGTATTTGTCCTACAATCGTACGACCTATCTTAAAACTCTCATCAGAAGTTTCAGACACGTGGTCTACGGCCACGGTTGCAATCATGATGCCATCTACTCCTCCCGCAGCTTCTTGATTTTCGATTGTAGAAGAAGAAAATACCCAATTGTTTTTATTTATTCCCTGCGTGCCGATGCTGGTGTTTCCTCTACGTATCATTTCTCTCAGCTCGTTTCTTGGATACGTGCTGCCGCCTGTCTGCCCATTGTTGGGACACCAAAATACCATCGCACCAGTAACCGTGTCGGTGTAGAACTCACCAGCCACCTGATAGCCATTTGAGAGGAGGTTTTCGTCTCTTTCTTGTTGATTTGGGCGAGTAAGTTTCCAATATGAAAGATCAAAATTACCACTTGGGGGAAGGGCAGGGTCTAAATCTTGTGCCGTTGCAGAACTGATGCATATGATACAGAACAACAGCGACATTAAGAATTGAATGGAAACTTTCATGATGGAAATTGTATAAAGAAGTCTAGAAGATATTACTTAACGATTTTATAAGGAAAAAGAAGTCTTCCATTGGAAGACTTCTTTTATACTTTCAATAGCTAGTGCTAGAGGCACTAAGTCTAGAATCCCTAATCATGAATCTACAATCTCATTTCCGTCCCCATCCCCATTTTAGTTCCTAAAAGCACGGTTTAGTAAGATGGATTAGTGATTGGATATTGATGATTGGGGACTTAGTGGCTTGGCGCACTAGTACCCAGGGTTTTGGGTCAAGTTAGGATTGTTCGTTATTTCCAATGGAGGAATTGGTAACAAGTAATCCCTGGCTGGATTAAAGTTTTGCGTACCCCGTAGTTCTGTTTCAAAACCATTTGGCCCGAAAACTTCATCTCCCATTTGTCTTCTGACGATGTCGTACCATCTCTTTTGCTCAAAAGCCAGCTCTAATCTTCTCTCCTCTAGTACATCGTCAATCGTGGCTCCGGAAATATCCGCAGGGACAGCACTAGGAGCGCCGCTTCCATCACCATTTCTTGCTCTTTCTCTAAGCTTGTTGATCCATTGATCCGCTTCTCCGGTTCTGCCAATTTCAATAGCAGCCTCAGCAGCGATTAAAAACACTTCGCCAAAACGCATCAACTGATAATTGGAGTGAGAATCACGTCCGCTGGTATTTGCTTGCGGCAAATCGCCAGCCATGGCAGTATACTTGGAGATATGTGGGCGATTTGTGTTTCGACCATCCAGGCTGGAAAACTCGGTGTAAGGAATTGTATTGCCATTGTTATCAAGCGCCTCGTCATCAAAATTGACTTCCTTTCTATAGTCTCCATCAGGCCAAGTATCATATACTGCTTGTGCTGGCACCATTACAGACCAACCTCCTGAAGGGTAATAGGTTGCTTGACCAAAGAAGCCTGTAAAGGCAGCAAGGTAATCCCTTGACTCATCATTGACATTTGTTCCTTCGAAGTCGATAACAAAAATAGGCTCTAAAGAAAAGTCGGTGTTTTCTGCATGGAAGATATTACGATAATCTGGCTCCAATGCCAGGTTATACATTCCTGCATTATTGATCACATTAGTAGCTTCATCATAAGCCCGCTGATATTCTCCTCTGGTGAGATACGCACTGGCAAGAAATGCACCTGCAGCGGCCTTACCAGGAAGTGCTCTATTTGTGCGAGAGTCTGGTAGCCACACTTTAGCATATTCAAAATCTTCGATGATATTCTCATATACGGTTGCAACAGGGGTTCTTTCTGCCACAGATGCATCGCCGGTAGTGGTCGTCTCGTCCAAATATGGGATGTCTCCAAAAAGTCTGACCAAATGGTAGTAGGCAAAACCTCTGATAAATCGAGCTCTTGCTGCGATCTCTTCCTTAACACCAGGAGCTTGTTCTTCTAGTTGATCAAGTTCTCGAAGGGTCTCATTGGCACCTCTTACCACCTGATAAAGGCGAGGCCAGAAACTTCTTTCAGGGTTTGATATATTGAGAATCAGCGGATTACTGGTTGAAAGCGTAAATTGATCGTGTTCAACTCTTTCAGCATTAGTGGAAGGGTTTCCTATATCCACCATGTCTGATCGCAACATGAGTGTTAAACCCAATCCTCTGGACATAAACGCTCTCGCATCTAATTGACCATAAGCACCCGAGATGGTAGTTTCGACTATTTCCAAATCTACAGTCCGCTCACTTGGCTCCAATTGACTTCGAGCATCCTCTGTTAAATCAGAGCATCCCAAGATTGATAAGCTCAATGCCAATGTGAAAAAATATTTATACATTTTCATCTTGATAGTTTTTATTGATTTAGAATTTCAAATTAAGACCAAAAGTAACTGACCTTAGGTTAGGGTAGTTACCGAAATCATGCCCTTGAATAACATTATCGGCTCCCCTGCTTTCTCCACCACTTCCAAAGTAGCTAACCTCAGGGTCTAACCCAGAATAGCTAGTGAATGTTAACAAATTCTGAGCACTAACAGATAGCCTTGCTGATCTAAATCCAAGCTTTTTCATTAGACCCATCGGTAAATTATACCCTAAGGCTATATTCTTAAGTCTTAGATAACTTCCGTCTTCGACGAAACGAGATGAACGCTCACGTCCTCTGATGGCAGCTCGAGGTATATCCGTATTGGTATTTTGTGGTGTCCATGAATTTAAGACATCTGTCAAACCATTACTGTCACCATTATATAATTGAATAGCTGTCAAGTTATAGATGTCTCCACCTACAGCTCCCTGGAAAAAGACATTTAAATCAAAGTCCTTGTACGAAACCGTGTTGGCAATACCAAAGGTGAAGTCAGGATTTGGGTCACCTATGATCTGTCTGTCATTATCATCAATGATCCCATCAAAATTACCTTCCTCATCGGCTACTTCTGCGAACAATGGTTCTCCCGGAATAGGGTTTCCATCTCCATCGAAAGACACAGCTCCCAAAGCGATACCTGCAGGAATTTCACCACCTTGGTATACACCTTGGTAATCTAATCCCCAAAATTGACCCAGGGCTTCACCTTCACGTAAAATATAAGTAGTCGCACCAGAGAAATAACCAGGAGCACCGCTACCGATAATTTCTGCTCCTCCAGATAAGGCTACTACTTCATTTCTGTTCCTTGCAATGTTTAAATTAGTAGACCATCTGAAATTTTTTGTATTGATGTTGTTTGAGTTTATAGAAAACTCAAGGCCACTATTATTAATAGAACCAATATTTCTTAGCACATCTAAATCAGTTGAGCCTAAGTAAAAATTGGAAGCTCTATCTATCGCTATCAGGTCTCTCGTGTCGATATTGTAATAGTCTAAGGTAAAGGAGATTCTGTTTTCAAATAAGCCAACATCCAATCCAATATTTGTTTGTGCAGAGGTTTCCCACTTTAGGTCAGGGTTTGCTTCACGCGCTAGGTCTACTCCAAAAGTACCTCCCACTGCGGAAGGTGGCTGAACACGATAGATAGCCAGTGACTCATAAGGACCGATAGCTTGATTACCGGTTAAGCCATAACTAACTCTCAGTTTGAGGTTGGATAGCGTTTTGCTGCCAAGTAAGAAGTCTTCGTTTGAAATCTTCCATCCTAATGCGACAGAAGGGAAGGTTGCAAATTTGTTATTTACGGCAAAGTTTGATGCTCCATCTCTACGAACTGTAGCAGTCAGTAAATATTTGTCTGCCCATGAAAAGTTAACTCGTCCAAAAACGGACTCGATTTCCGATTCAGAGAAACGAGAGTCAATGGTACGTTGGTCGATCTGTCCAGCTTCAAGGTTATGCCATGAAAATGCATCAGTCAACAACCCTTGAGCACCTGCTTCAAGTCCTTCGGTTGTACTTTTTTGATATGAATGACCCACTGTTGCCGTGATATTACCTTGACCTACATCTGTCGTGTACGTTAGGTAATTTTCATTCAGTAGCCTTGTTCTTTTTATAGATTCTAAATAGGCTCCTCCGGCAGAAAGTACAAAGGTTGATGGTTTGAAATAACCTTGTCTGCTATTTTGAGTTCTGTAGCCCAATGTAGATTTAAAGCTCAGGCCTTTCAGTATTTCTAAATCGAAATACAAATTAGTTCTGGCATTGTCCGTTTTGGTTTCGTTCGAAATCTGTGTTGCTACGGCCCAGGGATTTTCTATATCATCTCCGACAGTGTTTTGAGAGAAATTTCCTGCATCATTAAACCTGCCAACGTCAGGTGCAAATCTGAAAGCCAAAGAGACTACATCGTCTCCACCTCCGTTTACAGAACCAACAGGATCACTACCACTTGATTGAGTTGAGACACCATTTTGCTCGCTTCGGCTAGAAACACTGTTTAATCCTATTTTCAATCTGCTACCAACTTTTGCATCGACATTTGCTAAAAACTGAACTTTTTCAAAATCAGAATTAACAATGATTCCTTGTTGGGTAAAATAAGTACCAGAGACATAGTAGTTTACATTCTCACTACCTCCAGAAACTGATAGCTGGTGGTTTTGGGTATTTCCATTTCTATAAATTTCGTCTTGCCAGTCTGTATTCTCCGGCCCTTGAGCATATGGAGGATCTCCTGCATTGGCACGAATCATGTTTTGATATTGAGCAAATCCATTTGCATCCAGCAAGTCCAGCCTATTGGTTGTCTGCTGAGTAGAGTATGTAGAATTAAGCTCTACGACTGTTTGTCCAGCTTTACCTTTTTTCGTGGTAACCAGGATAACTCCTCCAGAGCCTCTTGATCCATAAATGGCGGTGGCAGACGCATCTTTCAATATTTCAATAGACGCGATATCATTTTGTTGAGGAAAAGCAGCTCCAACGAAACCGTCAACAACCACAAGTGGGTCACTGCCAGCATTCAGTGATGAACTACCTCGAACGCGAATCGAAATATCTGCACCTGGTTCACCACCATTCTGAGTTTGTACAACCACTCCAGCTGCTCGCCCTTGAAGTGCCTGACCAGCATTTAGTAGTGGAAAAGCTTGTATGTCTTCAGCCTTAACGGAAGATACACTTCCTGTGACATCACTCTTTTTGACTGATCCATAGCCAACTACTACCACTTCATCCAGTGTTGTTTCATCTTCAACTAGTGTGATATTGAAACTCGTCTGGCCATCGACAGGGATGTTTTGTGTTGCATACCCTATAAACGATACCACCAACACAGCGTCTGGAGCGGCTTTGAGGCTAAAGCTACCATTGTCATCGGTAATTGCACCAGCATTAGCGCCTTTAACCACAATTGTAACGCCAGCTAAAGCGTCACCACTCTCGCTGCTGACTTTGCCGTTAATGACCCCTTGTGCATTCGCACTCATGGCACTAAAGATGATGAATAGAACTGAGAGCCACAGCACTCTCTTTGCATGTTCTATGTTTTTTTGTAAAGAGAAAATCATAAGCATGAAATTTTGTTGAGTTAAGTTGCAAATGCGTATATAATTACCAAAACACCTGGAAAAGTCGGGTGTAGTTCTTTGCGGTAATTAAATTTAATATTTGACGAAATTGAACAGGTAGTTTTTACCTGCAGGAATTTAAAGCTACAAAACGGAGTTGCCAATATAGTAATAATTGGCTAACCAATTATTGGTTGACCAATTATTTTTCATCAGGTTTTTTTACTGAATGATAAACGTGTTTTTGAAAAGTATCTCTTCTGCCTCTTTAACTTCAAGCATATACATTCCCTTAGCGATGCTTTTTTCAAAGATGTGCTGATACACTGTTCCACTAAATATAAAACGATCCACCTCTCGACCGTTCAAGTCAATAATTCTGACAGCATAGGAACCAGTTTGTATCATTTCAATTGTAAGCTCTCCGTTTTGTATTGGGTTAGGATATGCTCGTATTTCCAAGCGGCCATGTTCTTCTTCATCCTCATTAGGTGGTGGAGGATCTCCCCCTAGAATAGCTATTCTAGCAAGACTTGTATTCCCATCATTGTCAGTGGCAATAGCCTGTAGGTAATGCGTTTCATGGGAAAGGTTCTGGATGGTAGTCGTTAAGTTGGTGAATGTATAAGGGGCTTCATTATCTGTAGCAATCGGTTCTCCATTGATCAGCA
>JBGCFB010000369.1:0-4450 GCA_045106685.1 Bacteroidia bacterium
AATATCCACTAGGCAACCGCAGCGGTGGCTCTTGATCGTCTCTGACTTGATCAATAATGCCATGCAGGTAGAGATAATCCATCCACCAGACACTCACATACTTGTCGTGCGTGGATCAAGCCCAGAAAAGCTGCCACTTCGCGAACACGAGCCCACATATTTCGAAGGAGTCACCTCGGCTGTGGGCTACATAAAAGCAATTGGAGGTAATTGATATGAAAAATCTCATCCCAAGTAACATAGAAATGCAGGCAAGAAAAGAGCGCGAGAAAGAAGAGCTTGCCCGCAAAAAAGACAACGAAAAACTCGCCGTCACTGATCAGATTGCCTCGCTTCTTACGGTAATCTGCACCGCCGGAAATAAGGTGTATGCGATCTTCGTACGGATGCAGGACTTGAGCAATCGAATTTTCGAGCTGGCTAAGTCCAACTCAGAAATCACTAACCCTAGAGGCATGAAGACTGCAG
Organism: Bacteroidia bacterium; assembly: GCA_045106685.1. GTDB lineage: Bacteria > Bacteroidota > Bacteroidia > J057 > J057 > JAUIGE01. The sequence continues at coordinate 469 of JBGCFB010000369.1, forward strand.
CTTACGTGCTTTCGATCATCGGCTTTATTGCCCTTATCCCTATCGACATGGCGTTAGTACGCGGCTTCATCACCTTAGTCTTATCGCTCGATATGACAGCCGGATATTTTTGGATTGCACTAACTAAATATATCCTTCCGCCCTTCTTACTCTGCACAGGTGTCGTGCTGGCCATCTTCATCAAGAAAGAGCACGGACTGATGTACTGGATCGCGGAGAACTGGCCTGGCGCGATTGCAGGAATCACCGTAACTGTCTATTTGTCCACAACGCTGTTTGAATTTGACGAGATCGACCACATCGTGATTGCAACCAGCCTAGGCCTAACTGTGATTGCCTACGCGGTGCATGCGATTCCGATGAAAATGGCTCCAACACTTCTTAAGGCGGGATTATGGCTCCACTACCGGCTGTTTATGCGCCGTGCATTGCTACGGTATGTTGCAGACTTCAAAATGAAATCACAGTCAGTTATGGAGCCCTTTGGTACCTGGGTGAAGCTACACCAGGATAACGAGATAGATATCAACATGAAGCAGCTTCCTCCACATGTTCGACAGATCATCGACCTCTACAGCCAAGAGGATAATCAAGACGGGCTGGAGCCCTCACACACACCAGTCGACTTGCCTGATCCGCCGATAACAGGCGGCGATGGTACCACGGCCACTCCCTACGAAGTCGAGGTCGTTATTCAGTAAACGAAAAACAGTCGGGATAGCCATACAAAACTCGTCCCGGCTGTTTTCAAAGACCCTATCCAATGTCATGGAATCACTTGCCGACGGGCTAAGATGGACTGGATCACAGATCATAAGCCTACTATTCATCCTGATTGGTTTCATCAGGGATTACTATCTGGTGCCCGGCTTTCTTCTTCTTGAGTTTGCCGGGGTTACTAACACCTCTACGCCAGGCTCTATAATCGTTAGCGCAGCGCTATCCACCTGTATATGGTGGATGGTCTTCGTGCTCATTAGGAACAGGTTTCGCGCACGCTCAAGTCGGCTTTAGCCCGCCATCTAAACCTATCAATATTATGAATTACGGACTACGCTGGCTCCGCACTTGGAGCGTTGGCTTTGTTATGACCCTGCTCTGGCTCCCCATTTGGGCGCATATGAATCTATCAGATGAAAACGCCAATACACAGATCATCAAGGTTATCTTTTGGGCTGCTGCTTTTATAATATTAACCATCATTCCTGCCAGGCAGATCTACAAGAAAGGGCGTAGCCATATCGTAGATGGAATCAGAGGTATTATATATTTTCTCCTTAGCGTCGGGGTAGTCTTTGGGACGGCCTACAGCCTCTGGAAAGAGCTTTGGCCAGATGGTTTATTTCTTTCCTCGCTTAAAGCAATCGGTATTGCAGCAGCCTTTACCTACCTGCCGCCTTTTTTCGTTTATTGCAAGGAAATTCTGACCGAGAACCCGACGTTTCGGCGATTATTTATTGAAGGTCGTGGTGCTTCGGCCAGATGGGGCGGACCTAGCACATTCAGAAAATTCAAATCTGATGGAAGAAATTTCATTCAAAAAATAATATCTCTCTTTACCGGTGACACAAAAATTAGCCAGGGCATCTATCTTGGAGATGCCTGTTTTGATGACAATTTCTTCGACGGACCTATTCATTCGACTGATGATGCCCATCTGCTAACCATTGGAATGACGGGGTCAGGAAAATCAGTTACCTCGGTCTGGCCTAATTTAAATAGCTACAATGGATCAATAATCGCCATGGATGCAAAAGGCGAGCACACAATTAACTATGGAAAACGCCGAGAAGAGTTAAACCAGAAGTTCTATGCTTGTGATCCTATGGGTATAACAGGACGAGAATCTGCCCGCTACAATTTACTCTCAGAAATAGATGTTCATTCTAGCCAAGGCCGTAAACGCCTTTCAGCAATCAGCTCTTCTCTTATCCTTATTAGCGGCTCATCGAAGAACAAATATTGGGAGGAATCTGGACGCTTCATACTAGATGGGCTTATGGCCCATTTCCTAACTAAATATCCAGAAGATCTACATAACCTTCCCGCAATTGCAGAGGCAGTCATCGGCAAAGATCCACGCACAAAAAGAGCCGACCCAGACTTGATTAAAAAACTGCACCTTGAGATGCACAAAAACGATGCTGCCGGAGGTCTTCCTCAAACTGCGGCCACCCTCATATCTCAAGCTGGAGAAAACGGCTATGGTATAATGACGGTTGAGCTTTTAAATGCTCTCAAATGGGCCACTGACCCCTTTATGCGCAAGCAAATCTCCGGAAAATCAGACTTTCGTATTGCCGATTTCGAAAACACACCAATCAGCTTATTTTACGTCCTCTCCTTTGGGGACATGGTTGAGCAAGATAGATGGCTACGTGCTTCAATAAATTTAAGCCTACGCATCTTAGAAAACTTCACAAAAAAACCCAAAGTACCCATCCTTTTCATTCTGGACGAGTTGAAGCAATATGGTGCGCAGCTTTCCGCTTTGCGTGATGGCATTGTCACACTTAGATCTGCAGGAGTGAAGCTGTGGCCTTTTGTACAAACAAGGCAGCAACTCATTGATTGTTTTGGCCTCGATGGCGCGGTTGATTTTGAATCGAGCGCCACCATTCAGCTCTACGGGGTTAAGGATAATGAAACAGCTAAATGGGCTTCTGAGAAGCTTGGGAGCCAGACAAAAAAGAAAAAGACTGGGTTTATCCGGCGCAAAACCATCGAAAAAGAAACGGTCTACTTGATGGAAGCCTCAACCGTACAAACCACGCTACTCAAAGATGCGCCAGTACAGATCGTCTTTCCCAGTAGTGGTTTGCCGATGCGCCTTGAACGAAAAGCCTTCAAAAGACTTCGAATAAATGGTGGACCTGTACTGCGAAGTCGCGGCGATGATTTCAAAAAAACAAAATGATTAAAGGTCAGGACTTCGATCCTCACCACCTCTACGCTCAGCCATTCGCGCCAGCATTCGCGCATCATATTCGCTTTCTGGTTCTGGCTCATTAGCCTGTGATGGTTCCTCGCCTATGCCAGCCTGAGACAGCTCACCTTGATACTGCGCTTCAATCCGCTCCATGCTTTCCGCTTGACGCCGACGGGCATTCTCCAGGTTTTTGCGAAGCGCCTCAATCCGATCTTCCTGCTCTTTCTGCTTCCCAGTCAGTTTCCCAAACACCCCCATGTCATCGAGCTGTGCTTGCTGCTCGGCCAGCTCCTTTGCCTGCTCATCAATACGGTAATATTCACGCGTTCTCTCTTCCTGCTGCCGCCGCCTGCGCCAGGGACCAGCCTTCAATGCATTTTGCCGATCTACCTCATCAGCGACAGACTTATAGCCCCCCGACTCTGTCTGTGTACCATGCCTCTTGAACGCCGGTTTAACCTCCTTATCCTTCGCTGCTTTTTTTGCTATTTGACGCGCTTCATATTCATCAATCGCCCCAAAATACTCGTGCCCGGCATCCATGAACTCCTGACGCACGTTTGCAGGCTCGCTTGGCGGCGCGAGTGTCCGCATATCGCCTTCACCTTCTTCCTCGTCTTCGCGGCCCTCCTCAGCCTCGATAGCGGCATCTATAAGCGCTTCTTCTTGCTCATACGCATAACGATCGCGGTCATAGTGCTCCCGCTCAAAGACAAGCGCCTTCGCATCAGGCAAACTCGCTCGCTCAAGATCTGCCATGCGATCACGAACAGCCTGCGCATTGACATCTTTGATCTGCCGCGCAATCGAAATCACCTTACCGTCATCTGCCACAAGTACGTAATCGCGACGATTACCCGCCGCGACAACCAAGCCTTGCTCTTCAATCGCTGACTTAAAAGATGCACCATTATCAGACTGTTTCCAGGCCTCTTCGACCAGCTGCGCATAGTCCGGACGCTTCTCTTCGTGCTGGGTAAATTCCCCCTCTTTCCTGCGCTCATTATTTTCTACGCGCTCTTCGCAGTAAATCTTGCCCTGAGCTTCTTCAAA
>JBGCFB010000037.1:0-12150 GCA_045106685.1 Bacteroidia bacterium
CATTCTGTAGCCTTATTGGTGACGAATCTGGAAAGCTCTTTTTCAAAAAAAGCCACCGAAACAACCTACTTTACCTGCGAAGCCGGAGACGACTTTTTTGCAGCTGTAGCCCAAACCATCAAAACAGGTGAACCCGTAACCGTGACAGCGGAATCTATCGGGCGAAACAAAGCGGGAGACGAAATCGCACGCTTTTCCATTACATGGTCTTTTAAGCGAAGAAGATAAAGAGCATTATTCATTAAGTCTTTTTTCATTAGATCATAAGCAATTAGGTCAATTTATTCGAAAAGTTGCCCTATAAACTGTTGTAAAAAATAAGTGCTAAGACCCGCAAAATAGATTCTTGTGGCTTTAGCACTTACTTTTTTCATTATTGCGTGGCCTTTCAAGACCACGCAACAGGATGTAGGTAATCGATAGCCTTTCGAGGCCCAGCACATATACATCTACTTTACAAAAAATCGCACCGCTTTATCGCCATCCGGTCCTTCCATCTGGTAGAAGTACAAGCCAGCCTCAAGGTTCTGGACAGAAAGCGTAAGCACGTTTTGGCCCTGGACGATTTTTCCCTGGTACACTTGTTTCAGCGGCTTGCCCGTGTAGTCGAGTAGCGTGATCGAAATGCTACCAGCGTTCTGCGAAACAAAGCGTATCTCATGCTGATCACTTGCAGGATTCGGAGCGATGACTACACGATTGGCTTTGTCGCCGCCTTTGCGTCCACCTTTCTCTATTCCATCCTTGCCGGGCATTTTTTCTCCATCCCAAAGCAAGAAGAAAACAGGTTTGCTCAGCTTGGAAAGTGGCCCCATTTTTCCATGACGACGACCTCCGTGATGTCCTTTCATATGGCCATGATGCTGGCCATCCGAGCCTGGCTTCGCATTATGTTGCTGATCTTCTGCCGGAGGAGGAGGCATGTCGCCTTTCATATCCTCACGTAGCTTTTGGAGATCATCGCGCCAGGTTTGTTGGCGGGGAGCGAGCTCGTCGATCAGGCGGTAAATACTCGTCTCGTGAGCGTCAGCGATAGCCCAGGCGCGATTCATAAGGAGGCGTTGCGCTTTAGCATGGTCGCGTCGGGCGTCTTTATCGGCTTGTGAAGGTGCCTCTCCGGCCTTGCGCTTTGCCTTCATTTCGGGGCGTATCGCCTTGCCATTTTTGCGTAGCGCAGCCAGTTCTGTTCTGATTTGAGTAAGCGCTTGCTGTTCCGAATTGCTTAATTCGGCATTCAATTTTTGGCGCTGCTCTTTGAGCACAGGCAGCACATTATCCTTCATATAGGCTCTTGCCGCTTTGTGAATTTCCGGGTTCTTGTGTTGATGCTTTTGGGCAAATGTGCTGGTCAGAATGAGCAGCATTGCTAAAAAGCTTATTGTGATTTTTTTCATTGTGTTTACTAAGTTTTAGAGTCCTGGTGAAGATGCATCTTTCGCCAAATAGACTTTTTCAATAATCCATAGTTTAATTGGCTTGGTGATTTTGTTTAATTGACTAAATTGAGAGCAGATAATATTTGAACTCCTCTTTATGGCAAAAAAGAACCCTACTCGTTTTTCTATTTTAAAATCAGACAGTGCTGAGCAGCAAGAGGCTCCAGTGCAAAACGCCTTCTTATTGGAGACCGCCTGGGAGGTTTGTAATCAGGTAGGAGGAATTCACACCGTGATAAAAAGCAAGGTGCCGAATATGGTGGCGCGCTGGGGCGATAATTATTGCTTGCTGGGCCCTATGATTCATCCGACTGTCAGTGCTATTTTTGAGCCTGACAACGAGGCTGATAACCCTTTTGCACGTGCTGCCAGACGCATGCGCGAAGCTGGTCTTGACGCGCATTATGGCCGCTGGCTTGTAGATGGCCGTCCACAGACGGTTCTCTTTAATCCGTTTAGCGTTTTTGACAGGCTTGGAGACATTAAATATACCCTCTGGGATCAGCATCAGATATCAACTCCTGGTGAGCATAAACTGCTTAACGAGGTGCTTGGCTTTGGTTTTTTGACTGAGCAATTCATTCTCCAACTTGCTCAGGATGAGGCGATGGAGTCCAATGAACTGATCGCTCACTTCCATGAGTGGATGGCCGGAACCTGTATTCCAGGCATTCGGAAAAACAGCGAAATACCCAAAATTGTATTTACAACACACGCGACTATTCTGGGGCGTTATCTCGCGATGAATGACCCTGAGTTTTATGCAAATTTGCCTTTTTATGATTGGCAAAAAGAGGCCAAACATTTTAATATAGAAGCTGAAGCAAACTTCGAACGTGCAGCCGCACATGGCGCGCATGTGTTCACGACGGTCAGTGAAGTTACAGGTCGCGAATGCCAGCCACTGCTTGGCCGGAAACCTGATGTAATCCTTCCTAATGGATTCAATATCAATCGATTTGTCGCTGCTCACGAAATCCAGAACCTTCACCAGGATTTTAAAGAGGACATTCAAAAATTTATCGTCGGCCACTTCTTTAGTTCGACGCCTTTTGATCTGGATAAAACGCTATTCTTCTTTACATCAGGTCGTTATGAATATCAAAACAAAGGTTTTGATATGACGCTGGAGGCGCTTGCGCGCTTGAATCACCGCTTGAAAGAGGAGGGTAGCGACATGACGATTGTGATGTTTTTTATTACAAAAGCTCCGATCCATTCTATTAATCCAGAAGTGCTTGAAGCACGGGCAATGGTGGAAGAAATCAGGCAAAATGTAGAAGCTATCACGCATGAAGTTGGCTCAGGACTTTTTGAGCACGTGCTTTCGAGTAACAACCCGAAGATGCCTGATCTCACGAATTTTGTGAGCGACTATTGGCGGCTTCGCCTGCGACGCACCTTGCAAAAATGGAAAGGCTCAAAGTTGCCTCCGGTTGTTACGCACAACCTTGTAGATTCCGGAACAGACAAGATTCTTAATTTTGTTCGCAAAACTGGCTTAATCAATCATGCCGACGACAGAGTGAAGATTGTCTATCACCCTGACTTTATTTCGGCGACAAATCCGCTATTCGGCATCGACTATGACGAGTTTGTTCGTGGGTGCCACTTGGGCGTTTTCCCTAGTTTCTATGAGCCGTGGGGTTATACACCGCTTGAATGTATGGCGAGTGGCGTGCCTTCTATAACCAGTAATCTTTCCGGTTTTGGAGACTATAGCTTGAAGCTCGTTTCCAGTCCTGAAAACCACGGGCTTTATGTTGTAAATCGTCGCGACCTCCGCTATGGAGATGCCGCGCAGCTTCTTGCAGAAAATATGTACCACTTCGTCTCACTCAATCGCCGTGAGCGTATTGAGCAGCGCTATCAGGTGGAACGCTTCGCGATGAATTTCGACTGGAATAACCTCACCAAGCATTATGATCAGGCATACCGCAAGGCGGTGAAATCGTAACGTGCGTTGGTAGAGACGCAAAATCTTGCGTCTTTTATGGAAATCAGACGCAAAATCTTGCGTCTTTACCAACGCACCTCCTGCAATTTGTCATTATTGAGAATCGTGACTTCACTCATATGGGTGGAGACAATTCCTTCTTCTTTAAAGTCAGAAAGGACACGAATCACACATTCCTTAGATGTGCCGACCATACCTGCGAGATTTTCTCTGGAGATGCGCATAGAGAATGGATTTGGGTCATCTTGTTCCTGATATCGCTCTTGTAATGTGAGAAGCGAATCAGCTACGCGTTTGCGGACGGTGTCGTATGCGAGGTGAAGCAGTTTTTCCTCTTTTTCAAAAAGATTATCAGCCAGCATGCGAATAAATTTATTCGATACGTCACGATTATTATAGAGTAATGCAAAAAAGTCCTCACTCGGAATAACGGCAACTTCGGTTTCCTCTAACGCAACGGCTGACTCGTTGTAAGGCTTTTCTGTAAGCAAAGAAGAGTATCCCAGAAAGTCTCCTTCTTTATATAGACCCGTAACGAAGTCCTTCGCATCAGCATTTGTTTTGATGGTTTTGACCTTGCCTTTTGTCACAAAAAGCAACCCAAAAGGATAGCTTCCTTCTGCGTAGATCACACTCTTTGATTTAAAATAACGCAGCTCCTTTTTTCCTGACAATTGCGAAAGAGCATCCATGCCTTTTGCCTCCTGAAAAAATAGCTCAATACCATTCAAGTTGCGTTCGTATGGCTTTTCGGTAATCTCGCCTTTCTTCATTCGCATCTCTACAGAATCGAGTAGCTCAAGGTCGTCAAACGGCTTGGTGAGGTAGTCATCTGCGCCGAGGTTCATGCCTTTGCGAAGGTCAGCCATTTCGGCTTTTGCTGTAAGAAACACGAAAGGAATCGAGGCGGTTTTTGGATCGCGATTTAATATTCTCAAAACACCATAACCGTCCAGCTCCGGCATCATGATATCACAGATGATCAAGTCAGGAAGCTCGTCCTGGGCTATTTTGACGCCGATTTTGCCGTTTTCGGCAGTGAGCATTTCATACCCACTCAATTCAAGAATTTCGGCAGTATTCTCCCGCACTTCTGGGTTGTCTTCGATTAACAATATGGTCTTTGACATAAGATCGAATTATGGGTTTGTTAGATTGTATTGTAAAGGGTTATCACCAACTATTTTAGATTAGGTTGCTCACCTCTGCCAGCGCTTTAAGCATGATGGTGAGGCGCTGACAGAGGTCGTGCAACGGCTCGTGATAATTTCATTTTAGTTTTTTTGTTGAAAAACCAGTTTAATACTAGTGCCTTCATTCATTTTACTGGAAAAAGAAATTTCCCCACTCATAAGCTCTACATACTCTTTGACGATACTCAGCCCCAGTCCTGTTCCCTGGATGTTGCTGACATTATGCGCCCTAAAGAAGCGCTCAAAAAGATGTGATTGCTCCTCTTCAGGAATGCCGATTCCATGGTCGCGAACTTCGATGTGAAAAGCACCTTCCCGGTGTTCTGTATTTAACTCGATAAGCGCATCATTGCCGGAATATTTGATTGCATTGGAGAGGAGATTGTGTAGGACGTTTTTTAATAAAGTCTGATCAGCCGTGATGCTGTTCTCATCTCCTGTGTGGCGCACCTGAATTTGCTGACCTTCCTTCGCCACATCCTGCATTTCTTCTCCTACTTGTTTGATAAAAGGAACAAACTCAAAATCTGTTGGGATAAATTGAATTTTGCCACGCTCCAGTTTTTCAAGCGAAAGAAAGTCGTTCAAAATGCTGGTAAGATTGCGAACACCAGCCTTGATTCTGCTAATGTGCTTATTGCGTTTCTCCAGGTAAATAGGGTCTTCATATCTGCCGATAAGCGTGACCGATGACATGATAGTAGAAAGTGGCGTGCGAAATTCGTGAGAAGCCATCGACACAAATCGTGACTTAAGGTCGTTCAATTCTTTCTCTTTATCAAGGGTAGCGCGAAGGCGTTCATTTGCCTGAGCAAGTTCGAGCGTACGCTTGTTTACTTCAGCTTCAAGCTCCTCGGAATAGCGCCTTAGGCGCTCGTCGGCCTCTTTTTGCTTACTTAAATCATGGACAATGCCTGTGAATAACTTTTCCCCAGACTCAAATTCCATTTCACTTACTGCTAGGCGAAAAGGGAATACACTTCCATCCTTTCGCAAGCCAGGCACCTCCCGTCCGATCCCAATAATGCGAGGCTTTTGGGTTGCATGATAGCGTTCCAGGTATCCATCATGTTGCCGTCTGTGAGGCTGAGGCATAAGCATAGAAATGTTTTTGCCTACTACTTCCTCAGGTGTATATCCGAACATGCCGGCAGCCGCTGGATTAAACGATTCTATGACGCCGGTACTATCGATAACGATGATGCCGTCAATTGCGGTGTCAATGACTGCTTTGAGGCGGGCGACGGCATTTTGAAGTGATTTTTCCAATCTGTCTTAGTTAATGGCCTTGACCGAAGATCAATATAGGTGCTGGGGATTCTAGTTTGAAACTCTGATTGAGGTTCGCTTGTAGTACTTGTCCCAAAGCACCTTTTTGGCGCGAGGGTATAGCCAGCATGTCCATATTTTGACTGTGGGCATGTTTGGACAATACATTGATCATATTGTCATTCGCTAATGTATTAAAGCTCAAAGTTTTTAGCAAAATATCATCCTTGTATCGGCCTTTTAATTCGTCATGACATGCGCACCAGGCTGGCATATGATCCTGCTTGATGTATATACAATGAATAATAGCCTCATATAAAAAAGCAAATTCCAGAAGACGGTCAACGACTTTAATGTCATCATCTTCAAAATCAGTAGGGTAGCCGATATTGGAAATTCCTGCAAACTGAGATCCTTCAGGAACGAGCAGAATAGGCCATTTTGACTTTCTGATAAGGTTTTTGCAAAAAGTTCCTAATTCAAAAACGCCCTTTTTTTTAGACTCCTGAACTCCAAGTACAATGAGTGTAGGTTCTGTCTGTTCACAGTGAGAAAGAACATGGTGGCAAGGATTGTCCATCGCAACATGCGAGACGACTTCTATATGTTTGGCGATATCACTCGGAATAGATCGCTCAAGATCGTCGAGGTAGGTTTGGGCAATTTCAAACGGGTCTTCCTGTTGCCCAAAAGAAGCACCAATCCCTGATTGTACAGGAACAACTGTCGATGCCTCAATGGCATGCGACATAATGAGCCTGGACTGAAACATCCTGGCAATATGCGAAGCATAGTGTAATGCATGGCGAGATGCCTTCGCATAATCAATAGGAACTAATATCGAATGCATAATGGTTTCCTTGTAACAAAGAGGGCTTGATTCATACAGTAAAGGTACAGTTGCCTTGTAGCGATGCGTACTGAGAAAAGTCATTCTTCACCCTGATTTATCGCGGCGCAGGACTTGTTGCCTCCATCTACTTTTGATGAAAATTCTGCTTGTGAATCAGACGACAACTTCATCAACTATTACTATTTGCTATCACTGCGGTGATACCTGCACCTCCGATATCATCAAGGTGGAGCAAAAATCCTTCTGTTGTGAAGGCTGCAAGATGGTATACCAGTTGCTGTCCGAAAATGACATGGGCACATACTATGATATCGCTGATCGTCCTGGCACTTCGCTTAATAAAGGGGCAAATCTCCAGGAGTATGACTTCCTCGATATTCCTGAAGTGCTTCAGAGCCTGATCGATTTTCAAGACAAGCATCAAACACGCATTAGCTTTTCAGTACCCAAGATTCACTGTAGCGCATGTGTATGGCTTTTAGAAAACCTCCACAAATTGGAATCTGGTATTGGATATAGCCGGGTAGATTTTTTGAAAAGAACACTCCTCCTCAGTTTTGATCATAATGAGGTAAGCCTGAAAGAAGTTGTAAAGCTCCTGGCAAAAATTGGCTATCGTCCTGAAATTAACCTCCAGGACCTCAAAGAGACGAAGAAGGCTCCCATAAACCGAAAGCTGGTCTTGCAGATTGGTATTGCCGGATTTGCATTTGGTAATGTGATGCTGTTTAGTTTTCCTGAATATCTGGGACTTGCAGAAGCAACTTTTAGTTCCTTTTTCAATTACCTGACGCTTGTCTTAAGCCTTCCGGTACTCTTCTATAGTGCATCGGATTATTTCAGATCAGGTTGGTATAGTTTAAAAGAAGGGAATCCTAATATTGACTTGCCTGTTTCGATAGGCTTGATAAGCTTGTTCGGGCGTTCAGTCTACGAAATTATGGTGTTGGGCACCCCTGGCTATCTCGACTCGATGGTTGGTTTGGTCTTTTTCTTATTGATAGGAAAATGGTTCCAGGGAAGGACCTATAAAAAGCTGTCTTTTGATCATGATTACATGGCCTATTTTCCCATTGCTACGATTAAAGAAGTAGATGGAAAAGAGGAAACCGTAACGCTTGATACATTAAAAGAAGGCGACATTGTTCGAATTCATAATGAGTCGCTTATTCCAGCTGACGGTATTTTATTAAGTGAAAAAGCCGAAGTTGATTACAGCTTTGTTACGGGAGAGGCTGATTTGGTTCCTCGTAAATCGGGTGATCGGCTCTACGCCGGTGGCCGTCAGCAAGGCATGACTATCCGCGTGCAACTCACCAAGGCAGTTTCACAAAGTTATCTCGCTCAGTTATGGGATCAGGCTGCATTCAAGCCTGCAGCCGAGGCCCATCTTGGTGGCATTACGGACCGTATCGCGCGGCATTTTACAGCTGCAATTTTGTTGATCGCCACCTTGGCGGGGGCGTACTGGTGGTGGAGCGCGGGAGGAGATATGGCTATCCATGTTTTTTCATCTGTGTTGATAATCGCCTGCCCATGTGCCCTGGCGCTTACGGCACCTTTTATCCTTGGCAACGGCATGCGCCTCCTGGCGCAGCGAGGCTTATTTCTCAAAAACCCTCAAGTAATCGACCGCCTCGCCAATGCCGATTCCATCGTTTTTGACAAAACAGGCACCCTCACGCAAAACAGCGCATCCCATAATATCCGATGGTACGGTAGCCCATTACACGCTGATCACAAAGCACGCATCCGGGCTATTGTTCAGCATTCTACACATCCACTAAGTCGCAGTATTTATCAGCATTATGTGGCTTACCCTGGGAGACACATCAGCGACTTTAAGGATTTCCCTGGAAAAGGCCTTGAGGCCATGTCCGATGGTGAGCTGATTCGATTAGGTTCGAACACTTTTGTCGGGACAAATTCTAAAGGAGAATCGGGTTGTGTCTGGTTGTCGATCGATGGGGAAGTTCTGGGGCATTGGAAAATTGATAGCAAAATCAGGAAAGGGATTGCTGCGGGAATTGCTGACTTGGAACAAGATTATCAACTAGCCTTACTCTCAGGAGATAAAGCGCAGCAGGGCAGTGATATCGAAAACCTTTTTTCTTCAAAAACGCCGCTGTTATTTGAAAAAACACCTTTTGATAAGCTCGAATACATCCGAAGAAGTCAGGAGGAAAACCGTCATATCCTGATGATTGGCGATGGCCTCAACGATGCTGGCGCTCTTCAGCAAGCCGATATCGGCATTGCCGTTTCGGAGGATGTACATCACTTCTCACCGGCTTGTGATGGCATTATCCAGGCCGATGAGTTAAGTCACCTGAGCGGAATATTGCGCTACGCCAAGGCGAGCCAAAAGCTCATTACAATCGGCTTTGGTCTGTCGCTTTTGTACAATCTTGTAGGATTGAGTTTTGCAGTCCAGGGACTCCTTTCGCCTGTAATCGCGGCGATCTTGATGCCCTTGAGTTCGATCTCAATCGTAGTTTTTGCAATGCTGGGAACGAGCTTTCAATTCACACAATCAGGCCTCAGCAAAAAGGGTGACCAAAGTCATTCTGCTGGCTGATCTTGAACATGATCAAATCATGCGCCCACCTCTACTTTTGACCCATCACAAATATTAACTGATGTCCATATGAGTGCCATGTTTATCCTTATCGGTTTTAGCCTTCTTCTAGCCTTGGGCTTTTTGGGCGCATTCTTATGGGCGATCAAGTCCGACCAATACGAAGACGATCACACTCCATCCATTCGGATGCTATTTGATGATAAAAAACCCTCTTAAAGCCACTTTTGCCGCGATTATAGCGGCACGGTCATTTTCAATTCTTCAACACCTGACCTTATTTCATTTGTTATGTCGCAGGTAAAAAATCCAATAAGTACTACCACACCAAGCCCTACGCTTGAGCGGTTCCAATACGATAATAGTATCGTGCGGGCCTTTCTGTACGCCACCGTATTTTGGGGGCTCGCTGCGTTTCTTGTAGGCCTGGTCGCCGCCCTTCAGCTGGTTCTTCCGGACCTTACTGACGGGATTTCCTGGCTATCATTTGGGCGCATGCGTCCACTCCACACCAATGCGGCGATCTTTGCTTTTGTAGGCAACGGTATCTTCATGGGGGTGTATTATTCACTTCAGCGTCTGGTCAAGGCACGTATGTGGAAAGACTGGCTGAGCTGGACTCATTTCTGGGGTTGGCAACTGATCATTTTGGCGGCGCTTATCAGTCTTCCTTTAGGGATTACTACTGGTAAGGAATACGCCGAATTGGAGTGGCCCATCGACATAACCATCACGCTTGTTTGGGTTATTTTCGGTATCAATATGTTTGGTACCATCTTCACCCGACGTGAGCGTCACTTATATGTGGCTATTTGGTTCTATATCGCCACCTGGGTGACGGTAGCCATGCTTCACATTGTGAACAGTATCGAAATTCCGGTAGACTTATTGAAAAGTTATCCGGTGTACGCAGGTGTGCAGGATGCTCTGGTACAATGGTGGTATGGTCACAATGCGGTAGCATTCTTCCTGACGACACCTTACCTGGGATTGATGTACTACTTTGTTCCTAAAGCAGCCAATCGCCCGGTATACTCATATCGACTATCTATTATTCACTTCTGGGCCTTGATTTTCCTATACATCTGGGCCGGTCCTCACCACTTGTTATATACCTCACTTCCTGACTGGGCTCAGTCTATAGGGATGGTATTCTCACTCATGTTACTTGCTCCGTCATGGGGTGGTATGTTGAATGGACTATTGACCTTGCGTGGTGCCTGGGATAAAGTACGAAATGATCCTACGCTGAAATTTATGGTTGTGGCTATCACGGCCTACGGTATGGCAACTTTTGAAGGACCTATGCTTTCCATCAAGTCTGTAAACGCTATTAGTCACTTTACAGACTGGACGATTGCTCACGTTCACGTAGGTACGTTGGGCTGGAACGGCTTCCTGACCTTCGGTGTTCTATACTGGTTAGTGCCAGTTTTATGGCGCGCCAAGCTTTGGTCAAAGTCATGGGCAAATGCTCACTTTTGGATTGGAACGCTTGGAATCGTGCTATACACAGTGCCACTTTACTGGGCTGGATTTATGCAGGGATCTATGTGGAAAGAATTCACCGCAGATGGCCGTTTGGTATATTCTTTTATCGAAACGGTTACGCAATTGATTCCGATGTACTGGATGCGCGTCTTAGGAGGAACACTCTTTATCATCGGTTTTGTCATGATGGTGATTAACCTTTACAGAACAATAAGAGGCGGCCAGTTTCTTGCCAATGAAGAAACAGAAGCCCCTGCTTTGGCGAAGGTATACCGCAGCCACAAGGGCGAACACTGGCACCGTTGGATTGAGCGCAAGCCAATCCAGTTGTTGATCGGATCTACGATCGTCGTTGCCATAGGCGGTATCCTTGAGATGGTTCCTACTTTTATGGTTGAGTCAAATGTGCCCAAAATTGCTGCGGTACAGCCGTACACACCATTGGAATTGCAAGGCCGAGACTTATATGTAAGAGAGGGCTGTTATGTGTGTCACTCACAAACGGTACGTCCGTTCCGTTCTGAAACGGCTCGCTATGGCCCATACTCCAAGTCTGGTGAGTTTGTCTATGATTATCCATTCCAGTGGGGATCGAAAAGGACTGGTCCTGACCTTGCACGTGAAGGCGCCACTCCATCGCTTCGCAAGTCTAATTACTGGCACTTCTGGCACTTCTACAGCCCAAGGGCCATGGAGTCCCAATCGATCATGCCTGCTTACAGCTGGCTGCTGGAAAATGAATTGGACACATCATCTACCGCTGCCAAGATCAGAGCGATGATTGCCTTAGGAGTTCCATATGAAGAAGGCTACGATAAGATTGCGAATAAAGAGCTTTCCGAACAAGCTCAGGCAATCGCCGAAGATATCCGCAAGGAATTGAAATCACTCAAGCAGGACCCGAATATGGTTATGCCTGAAAGTGAAGTCGTAGCATTGATCGCATACCTCCAACGCCTCGGGGTTGATGGTACCAAATAGGACCAGTTATTAGGATTTGTTTGGGGTTTTGGGTTAAGGGTTTTGAGTTCAAGAGACTATTTCAATGCCAAACACAAAACTCCAAACACCAAACTCCAAACATGATCAACCTCTCTTTTTAAGCACAAAAAAACTCTACAGCTATGTATAAAGAAATTCTCAGATCAATGGATGACGCAGGCATCTTCGCCATCATTGCGATCATCATCTTTATGGTCTTTTTTACTGGTCTCTTTATCTATGTTTTTACAATGAAAAAGAACCATGTAAAAGAACTGGCAGCGCTTCCCCTGGAAGACGATCGTGATGATGTTCTTCACTTGTAGTTTTTGCCCACTCTCCAACAGAAAATACACTTCAGATTATGTTGCGTAATAATAAATATCGCCTAT